>NZ_JBNXUO010000029.1:0-64923 GCF_050563535.1 Falsiroseomonas sp. CW058 | reverse complement strand
GAGCGCGGCGCCCTGCGGCTCGCGCGGCGCGCGGGCTGATGCGGCCGCGCGTGGCGGTGCTGGCCGTCGCCTCCGCCGCGGGCGAGGTGGGGGGGGCGGAACGGCTCTTCACCGGCCTGGCCGATGCGCTCCGCGCGCAGGGGCTGGATGCGGAGGTGGTGGCGGCGGTGTCGGACGAGGCGGATTTCGACGCCATCCGCGGGTCCTACCTGCGCTTCTTCGACCTGGACCTGTCGGGCTTCGACGGCGTGATCTCCGCCAAGGCGCCGTCCTACGCGGCGCGCCACCCGAACCATGTCTGCTACCTGATGCACACGATGCGCGTCTTCTACGACATGTTCGAGGTGGAGCGCCCGCATCCCTGGAAGGGGGATTTCGACCAGCGCGACGAGGTGCAGCGGCTCGACGCGCTGGCGCTGCGGCCGCCCGGGGTGCGGCGCATCTTCGCGATCGGGGAGGAGGTGCGGCTGCGCCTGCTCGGCTCGCTCGGGCTGGACGCGACGGTGCTTCGCCATCCCTCGACGCTCGGCGGGCTCGCCCCCGCGCCGGGCGGGGTGGCGCCGCGGCGGCTGCTGATGCCGGGGCGGCTGCACCGCTGGAAGCGCGTCGACCTCGCCATCCGCGCCATGCGCGACGTGCCGGGCGACGTGGAGCTGCTGGTGACCGGCACCGGCGAGGACGAGGCGCGCATCCGCGCGCTGGCGGCGGGCGACCCGCGCATCCGCTTCCTCGGCCGCGTGGAGGAGGCGGAGCTGGCGCGGCTCTACGCGACTTCGCTCGCGGTGCTGTTCGTGCCGCTGCGGGAGGATCTGGGCCTGGTCACGCTGGAGGCCTTCGGCTGCGCGCGCCCGGTCATCACCTGCGCCGACAGCGGGGAGCCGGCGCGGCTGGTGCGGGACGGCGTGACGGGGCTGGTCGCGCGGCCCGACCCGGCCTCGGTCGCGGCGGCGATCAACCGGCTGGTCGCGGACCCGGCGCGGGCGTCGCAGCTGGGCGAGAACGGGATGCGGGAGGGTTCGGCCATCACCTGGGCGAATGTGGGGCGCACGCTGTCGGCGGCGTTGCAGCCCGGCTTCGGGCGCCGCGCGGCATGAACGCGCGGCCCCGCTTCTGCGTGCTCGACATGCAGGTGATCGACCCGCCGACGGGCGGCGGGCGGCAGCGGCTGCTCGGCTTGTTCGGCGCGCTCGGCGGCCCGACCTCCTATGTCGGCACCTGGGACTGGCGCGGCCGGCCGGAACGGCGGCAGATGCTGACCGCGACGCTGGAGGAGCACCTCGTCCCGCTCTCCCCCGCGCAGTTCGACGCGGTGGACCGGGAGAGCGCCGGCATCGCCGGCGGGACGGTCATCGACATCACCTTCCACCGGCTCGGCACCCTGTCGCCGGACTACGTGGCGGCGGCGCGCGCCGCCGCGGCGGCGGCCGATGTGGTGGTGTTCTCGCATCCCTGGTGCTGGCCGCTGGTGGCGGACGCGCTGCGGCCGGAACAGCTGCTGGTCTACGACGCCCACAATGTCGAGGGGCTGCTGCGCGTCGGCCTGCTGGACGACGGCGGCCGCGGCACCGACCTCGCGCGGGAGGTGGTGCGGCTCGAACTCGCGATGTGCCGCGCGGCGGACCTGGTGCTGGCCTGCTCGGTCGAGGATGCGGAAGGCTTCGCCGCGCTCTACGGCATCGACGCGGCGAAGATCCGCATCGCCGCCAACGGCGCCTTCGCCGACGCCGTCGCCCCCGCGCCGGCCGGGGAACGGGACGCGCTGCGCGCGCAACTCGGCCTCGACGGGACGACGGCCTTCTTCATCGGCAGCGACTACGGGCCGAACGCCGATGCCGCCCGCTTCATCGCGGACCGCCTGGCCCCCGCCCTGCCGGCGATGCGCTTCGTGGTGGCGGGCGGCGTCGGCGCGAGCCTCGGCGGGCGGAACCTGCCGGCGAACGTCACCGTCACCGGCACCATCGAGGAGGCGGCGAAGCGCGACTGGCTGCGCGCCGCCGACATCGCGGTGAACCCGATGTTCGGCGGCTCCGGCACCAACGTGAAGATGCTGGACTACTTCGCCGCCGGCCTGCCGGTGGTGACCACCGCGACCGGCGCGCGCGGGCTGCGCGGCGCGGCGGGGGCGATGCGGCTGGCGGAATCGCTCGGCTTCGCCGCGGCGCTGCGGGGCCTCGCGGCCGATGCCCCGCTGCGCGAGGCGATGTCCGCCGCCGCGCGCCGCGCGGTGGAGCGGCACTATGCGTGGGAACGCCTGTCGCCTGCCGCGGGCCGCCTGCTGGCCCGCCACGGGGCGGCGAAGGGGCGGGACGCGCCCTTCTTCTCCGTCGTGGTGCCGACCTTCCGCCGGCACGCGCATCTGGACCGTCTGGTGGCGCGGCTGGCGCGGCAGGACTGCCGCGACTTCGAGGTGGTGGTGGTGGACCAGAGCGAGGAGCCCTGGGCGGGCGCGGGGCGCGACCACGGCGTGCCGCTGCACTACCTCCACACCGACCTGCGCGGCGCGGTGGCGGCGCGCAACACCGGCGCGGACCTCGCGCGCGGCGCCGTCATCGCCTTCACCGACGACGACTGCGAACCACATCCGGGCTGGCTCGAAGGCGCGCGCGCCGCCTTCGACGATCCGGATGTGGTGGGCGTGGAAGGGCTGATCCTGTCGGACAAGGTGGGCGACCCGGACTGGCGCTGGGTCACCAATGACGGCTTCGAGGGCATCGGCTTCATGACCGCGAACCTGTTCGTGCGCGCCGCCGCCTTCCACCGCCTCGGCGGCTTCGACCCGGATTTCGAGGAGCCGCATTTCCGCGAGGACACCGACCTCGGCTGGCGGCTGCAGGCGATCGGCCTGGTTCCCTTCTCGCGCGAGGCCTGGGTGTTCCACCCGCCCCATCCCCGCCGAGAGGAGCGGGAGAGCCTGGAGGCGCGCAGCCGCTTCTTCGAGAAGGACGCGCTGCTGCTGCGCAAGCATCCCGGCCGCTACCCGGACCTGCTGCGGCGCGAGGCGCAGTGGACCCACAACCCGCATTTCCGCGCCCACCTGCTGCGCGGGGCCGAACGCTACGGCGTGACGGTGCCGGAGGACCTGCTGGCGCTGATGGGATAGGGCGGCGCGCTGCCGTCGTCCCGTCCCCGCCTACGCGGCCGCCGCCGCGTTCGGGTCGGGGCCCAGCACCTCCTCCACCGTGCCGTCGGCGGTGATGCGCCCGCCTTCCAGCCGGATCGCGCGGGTGCACCAGCGGCGGACGATCGCCTGGTCATGCGTGGCGATCACGAGGATGTCGGCCGCGCCCACCAGGCTCACCAGCCGGTCATGCGCGCGGGCCATGAAATCCGCGTCGCCCGCCAGGAACCATTCGTCCATCAGCAGGATCTCGGGGCGGACGGCGGTGGCCATGGCGAAGGACAGCCGCACCGACATCCCCGCCGAATAGGCGCGCATCGGCACGTCGAGGAATTCGCCGAGGCCGGAGAACTCCGCCACCTCCTCCACCCGCGCCTCGCTCTCGGCGCGGGTCAGGCCGCGATAGAGCCCGCGCAGGATCACGTTCTCCCGCCCCGTCGCCTCCTGGTCCATGCCGGCCATCACGTCGATCAGCGCGCCGACCTCGCCTTCCACCAGCAGCCTGCCGCCGACCGGCTCGTAGACGCCGGACAGGGTGCGCAGCAGCGTGGTCTTGCCCGCGCCGTTCGGCCCGACGAGCGCCACCCTCTCGCCGCGCCCGACGGAGAAGGTGATGTCGCGCAGCGCGGAGACGACGACGCGGTTCTGCTGGTCGGTGTGCAGGCGCTTGTTGGCGCGGCCCAGCAGGTGCTTCTTCAGCGACCGCGCGCCCATGTGGTAGAAGGGGAACTCGATGAGCAGCCCTTCGGCTTCGATGCGCGCCATCGTCTACACCCAGAACGCGATGCGGCCGCGGTAGCGGACGAAGAAGACCGCGGCGAGCGCGCAGAGCGCCGCCGTGTAGCCCAGCGCCGCCGCCCAGGCGAGCAGCGGGCCGCCGCCTTCCACCAGCGGGCCGCGCACCGTCTCCAGCACCGCGTAGAAGGGGTTCAGCGGCAGCAGCCACTGCCAGGGGCCCAGCAGCTCCGGCTTCCACATGATCGGCGTCATGAAGAAGGCGAGCTGCATCACGCTCGCCACGATCGGCCCGATGTCGCGGAACCGCGCGCAGAGCATGCCGAGGAACATCGTGGCCGCGAAGGCATTCACCGCCAGCAGCGCCAGCCCGATGACGGCCAGCGCGGCCTCGGGCCCCGGCAGGTGGCCGCAGGCGAGGAAGACGACGCCGATCAGCGGCAGGTTGTGCGCCGCCACCAGGCCGTTGCGCATCACGCAGCGCAGCATGTGGACCGTGAAGGGCAGCCGCAGCTGGCGGATCATCCCCTCCTGCGAGGAGAGGCTGCCCGCCGCGTCGTTCACCAGCGCCGCAATGGCGTTCCACACCACCAGGCTGACTGCCAGGTGCGGCAGGTATTCGCGCAGCGGCAGCCGGAACAGCTGCGAGTAGAGGAAGCCGAGCCCCGCCAGCATCACGCCGGTGGAGAGCGTCAGCCAGAAGGGGCCGAGCACCGATCCGCGGTAGCGGTTGCGGAGGTCGAGCCAGGCGAGGGCGGCGGCCAGGCGCCAGCGACCGAAGCCGGTCGCCAGGTCCTCGGTCGCGCGGGCCAGGTGGTCCGGGGCGGCCGCGTCGATGCGGTAGGTCGTCCCGCTCCGGCCGCGCGCGGCAGGGTTGTCGAGCATGGCGCGCCTCTTACCCTGCCGATGCCGGGGGCGCCAGCGCGCCCCGGCGACCGGGCGCGTCCGCGGCTACTTCGCCGCGCCCAGGCCGATCGGCTGCGCCGCGCCGCCCATCGCCGGCGGCACCCCGCCCCCGGCCGCGCGCGAGAGGCGCACCCGGTCGCCGCGGGTGATCACCACCCGGTCGCCGGCCTGCAGCCCTTCCTCGTTCGTCTGCACCACGGCGATGTCGCCGCCGCGATCCTCACGCACGATGAACTCGATGGCGGTGCCCTGCGTCACGCCGCGTTCCACCGCATTGCCGGCGAGCCCGCCGATCAGCGCGCCGCCGAGGCCGGCCAGCGCGTTGGACCGCCAGTCGCCGCCGATGAAGCTGCCCGCCACGCCGCCCGCCACCGCGCCGCCGACGGTGCCGATGCCGCTGCCGCCGCCCGCGACGGTCACCGGGCGCGTGCCGACGATGGTGCCGTAGGAGACATGCGCCGCCCCGCCGAGCCCGCGGGCCGAGACGGTGCTGCCGGTGTTCTGCGGCGCGCAGGCCGGCACGGCGGCCAGCAGGGCGAGCGCGGCGAGGAGGGGGAGGAAGCGCGGAGAGGCACGCATGGTCGGTCTCTTCCCTGGTGTGGCGTGGCCGGCGCCCCGGCCCGGCACCGCCGGCCTCGGCCTCGGCCTCGGCCAGCGCGGTGCCCGGGCGGGCACAATCCCGTCCAGACTGCACCTTCGCGCGCCGGAAGGCGACACCCACGATGAAGAAGAACTGAACCGCCCCCGACGCCGCCACAGTCCTGCCGCGATCCGGTCCTTGCCTATCGCCGGGGCAATGGGATACGGCTTTGGTCCTTCGACCTGGATGGCGGCCGGGACCTTTACGGTTCTGGCAGGCCGCATACTCGACTAGCCTGCCTCAGTAGCATTCATCATTGTCACGACGGGACGGATTGTCGGGGTTGGCCTGGGCCACCGCATCGCATGGGGGCGACGCGATGGCCGGGGGGGCAGGCCTCGGTGGACCCGAACCCGACAACCGACGGAGTTGATGGCATGACCCGGTCCCGTCTTGCGGGTGCCGCCCGGCCGATGGCGGCGTGCCTTGCGCTGGGGCTCCTCGCCGCCTGCGGCAGCACGCCGCACCGCCCGGCGACGCACCCCGTCTCCTCCTCCAACGGCGACTGGCAGCGGCCGAGCAGCTACGACCCGCCGGGCCCCTCGCACGACCCGTGGGGCCCCTACATCGCCCAGGCCTCGCGCCGGTTCGACGTGCCGGAACGCTGGATCCGCGAGGTGATGCGCCAGGAATCCGGCGGGCGGCAATCCGCCACCTCCCGCGTCGGCGCGATGGGGCTGATGCAGGTGATGCCCGGCACCTATGCCGAGCTGTCGCGCCGCTACGCGCTCGGCGGCGACCCCTACCATCCGTGGGACAACATCATGGCCGGCACGGCCTATGTCCGCGAGATGTACGAGCTCTACGGCTCCCCCGCCTTCCTCGCGGCCTACAATGCGGGCCCGCGCCGGCTGGAGGACTATCTCTGGGGCAATCGCGGCCTGCCGGACGAGACGCGCAACTACGTCGCCCGCATCGGGCCGCGCATCCAGGGCGCGAGCCCGTCCCGCCGTGCGGCGCCGGAGGTCTATGCGGCGGCCGAGATCCCGCTGAACATCCCGCGCGGCCCGCGCCAGGGCGACACCGCCACCATGCTTGCGCTGCGCGAGCAGCGGCAGGCGGTGGACCCCGGCATCCGCCTGGCCCAGCTGCCGCCCGGCCCGGTGGTGCGGATGGAGCCGATCCCGGACGGCTCCACCTTCGCCTCCACCGCGCTCGGCATCGCGCCCGCGGAGGCGCCGCGCGTGCAGGTCGCCTCCGCCGGCCCGGTGGTCGCCATGGCGCCGGTCACCAGCCCCGGCGACTTCCAGAGCCGGATGGACCCGATCGAGAGCCCCGGCGACCGCGCGCCCCCCGCCGGATCGCCAAGCCGCATGGACCCGGTGGTGAGCGCGGGCGACCCCGGCACGATCCGCACCGAGACGCTGTTCTCCCCCCCGCCCGCCGCGCCGCCGTCCATGCCCTTCGGCCGGGCGACGCCGCCCGCCGCCGCCCCGGCCCAGCGCCCCGTGGCGCTGGCCGCCGCGCCGGCCGCGCGCGGCTTCAGCCTGGTGCCGCAGGCCCAGGCCTCGACCCTGCCGGTGGTCGCGCGCGGCCTGGCCGGGCCGCAGGCCGGCGGCAACTGGGGCATCCAGGTGGGGGCCTTCGCCTCCGAGAACCTGGCCCGCGCCGCGGCCGGGCAGGCGCGCGACACCGTGGGCGCCTCCGGCATCCGGACGGCGGTGGAGGCGACCGGGCAGGGCAATGCCCGGCTGTTCCGCGCCCGCGTGGTCGGCCTGTCCACCCGTTCGGCCGCCGAGCAGGCCTGCGACCGCCTGCGCGGCCGCGGCGCCTGCATGATCGTCTCCCCCGGGGCCTGAACCCGGCACCGCCCGCCGGCCCGGCATCCCGGGCCGGCGTGGCGTCCGCACCCCTGACGGACCGCCGCCGCCATCGTCCCCGCCTCCTTCCGCTTCCTGGTCCTCGGCGCCGGCGGCCATGCCCGGCCGGTGATCGAGGCCCTGCACGCCGCCGGTCACCAGGTCGCGGGGCTGCTCGACGATGCTCCGGGGGGGGCGGTGCTCGGGCATCCGCGGCTTGGCACCCTCGCTGATCTGGACCGCCTCGCGGGCAAGGGCTTCGCCGTCGTCGTCGCGATCGGGGCCAATGGGCTGCGGGCGTTGCTTGGGGCGCGCTGCGTGGCGCTCGGGCTTCCGCTGCCACCGGTGGTCCATCCCTCCGCCCTGCTCTCCCCCAGCGCCACCCTGTCGGACGGCGCGCAGGTGATGGCGCGGGCCGTGGTGGGGCCGGGGGCCATCATCGGCCCGCTCGCACTGGTGAATACCGGCGCGATCGTGGAGCACGACTGCGCGATCGGCGCGGCCGCGCATCTCGGCCCCGGCGCGGTGCTGTGCGGCGGCGTGCGGGTGGGGGCGGAGGCGCTGGTCGGCGCGGGCGCGGTGGTGCGGCCCGGCACGGTCATCGGCGCGGGCGCCGTCATCGCGCCCGGCGCGGCGGTGGCGGAGGATGTGGCGGATGGCGCGCGCATGGGCGGCGTGCCGGCGCGGCCGCTGTGACCACGGATTTCGCCTGGCTGCGCGACCAGGCCTGGCCGCTCTGGCTGGAGCGGGGGATCGACCGCGACCGCGGCGGCTTCCACGAATGGCTGGACCCCGCGACGCTGGGCTGCGACGCGCCCTATCGCCGGCTGCGGGTCGCGGCCCGCCAGGTCTGGACCTTCGCCCGGGCCGCGCGCCACGGCCTGCCCGGTGCCGGGGATGCGGTGGCGCTCGGGCTCGATTTCCTGGCGCGCCGCGCCCGGCGGCCGGGGGGCGGCTACGCCACCCGCTTCGACCTGGCCGGCGCCGTGACCGACCCGCGGCTGGACACCTATGACAACGCCTTCTGCCTGCTCGCCTTCGCCGCCACCGGCGAAAGGCAGGCGGCGATGGCGCAGCTCGCCCTGTTCGAAGGGCCGCTCCGCCACCCCCTCGGCGGCTGGCGGGAAGGGCTGCCGGAGGTGCCGGGCGAAGCGCGGCGCCAGAACCCGCACATGCACCTGCTCGAGGCGCTGCACGAGGCCTTCCTCGCCTTCGCCGAGCCGCGCTGCCTCGACCTGGCGGAGGAGGTGGCGGGCCTGTTCACTGACCGCTTCCTCGACCCCGCCACGGGCACCCTGCCGGAATCCTTCGACGAGACCCTGGCCCCGCTGCGGCAGGGCGGGCGGCATGCGGTGGAGCCGGGGCATCATTGCGAATGGGCCTGGCTGCTGCGCCGGCATGTCGCGCTGCTCGGCACCGCCGGCCGGCCCGTGCCGCCGGGCCTGCCGACCCTGCCGGCGCGGCTGCTGGACTTCGCGCGGCGGCACGGCATCGGCCCCGCCCATGGCGCCATGGTGGACGAGGTGTGGAGCGACGGCACGGCGAAGTCCGGCGGCGCGCGGCTCTGGCCCCAGGCGGAATGGCGCCGCGCCGATCCGGGCCCCGCTTCCGCCGCAGCATTGGCTGCGCAGGTGGCGGGGGCGCCCGGCGGGCTGTGGCAGGAACGCCGGGACGCCGCCGGCCAGCCGGTCCCCGGCCCCGTGCCGGCGAGCAGCCTCTATCACCTGACGGGCGCGCTGATGACGTAAACGTGACGAAGCCGCGCCGGACGCAATTCGGGGTTGCATCGTCCCGCGGCGCTCGCCCGAGGGCGCGGGATTCGGTCGCGAGAATGCGACCTGGGGATGGTGGAACCCCGGAACGAAATCGCTATTGTCCCCGGCATGGCTTCCGAAACAGACGCCTCCCACGGGCGATCCCTGCTTGGGCTGCGTCCCCCCGCCGAACTGGCGGAGGGTGCGTCCGCGCCGCGCGTCTCGACGGTGCCGGCGCAGGGGCCGCTGCCGGCGCGGCCGAACTACCCCGTCATCTCCTCCGGCTGGGACAGCGAGGATGACGAGGGCAAGCGGAGTCAGTCGAGCGACCTGGTGACCGCGCTGAAAGCCGGGCTCGTCCTGCTTGCCGTGATCATCGCGCTGTCGCTGCTGCTGCGCTGATCCCGCCCCGGGCAGGGGCCTTGTCCGCACCGCCGGCGTCCCGCACCCTGCGGCCGGCCTGCGGGAGGACGGACGACTGACGATGCATCCCCTCGACAGGCTGTTGCGCCCCCGCTCCATGGCGGTGGTCGGCGCCTCGGACGACCCGACCCGCATCGGCGGCCGGCCGCTGGCCTACCTGCTGGGCCGCGGCTTCGCGGGACGGCTGCTGCCGGTGAACCCGAACCGCGCCACGGTGCAGGGACTTGCCGCCTTCCCCTCCGTCGCCGCCCTGCCGGAGGCGCCGGACGCCGCCATCGTCGCCATCCCCGGCGAGGCGGCGGTGCAGGCGGTGGCCGATCTCGGCGCGCGCGGCTGCCGGGCCGCCATCGTCTTCACCGCCGGCTTCGCCGAGGTGGGGGAGGAGGGCGCGGCGGCGCAGGCGCGGCTGGTGGCGGCGGCGCGGGCGCACGGGATGCGGCTGGCCGGGCCCAACTGCCTCGGCCTGTTCAACGCGCCGCTAGGCTATTTCCCCATCTTCTCCGCCAGCTTCGAGAATGGCTGGCCGCTGCCCGGGGGGGTCGGCATCGCAAGCCAGTCCGGCGCCTATGGCAGCCACCTGTTCGCGGCGGCACGGGACCGCGGCATCGGCACGCCGGTGCTGGTGACCACCGGCAACGAGGCGGATGTGCAGGTCGCCGACGTCATCGACTGGATGGCGGCGAGCGAGGAGGTGGAGGTCATCGCCGCCTATGCCGAGGGCATCGGCGACGGCCCGCGCTTCGTCGCCGCGCTGGAAGCGGCGCGCGCCGCACGGAAGCCCGTGGTGATGATGAAGGTCGGGCGCTCCGACCTCGGCCGCGCGGCGGCGCAGTCCCACACCGCCTCGATCGCGGGCGACGACCGGGTGTTCGACGCGGTGCTGGCCGAATCCGGCGCCCACCGCGCCCGCACCACCGAGGAACTGCTGGACATCTGCTACGTCGCGCAGAGGCGCATCTTCCCGGCGCGCAACACGCTCGGCGTCGTCACCATCTCAGGCGGGGCGGGGGTGCTGATCTCGGACGCGGCGGAGGCGGCGGGGCTGCCGATGCCGGAGATGCCGGAAGCGGCGCAGGCGCGGCTGAAGGCCCTGGTGCCCTTCGCGAGCCCGCGCAACCCGGTGGATTGCACCGCGCAGGCGTTCAACGACATGGGCGTGATCGGCGCCTTCGCCGAGAGCATGGTGAGCGACGGCGGCTATGGCAGCGTCATCGCCTTCTTCACCCAGTGGGGCGCGAGCCCGTCCATGGCGCCGCGCCTGCGGGCGGAGCTGAAGAAGGTGCTGGACCGCCACCCGGACCGGCTGTTCGTGCTGTCCATCCTGGCCCCGCCCGAGCGTGTGCGCGAATGGGAGGCGGACGGCTTCCTGGTGATGGAGGACCCGTCCCGCGCCGTCGTCGCGCTGGCCGCCATGGGCCGCTTCGGCGAGGCCTTCGCGAAGCCCCGCCCGCCCGCGCCCGTGCTGCCCGCCGTGGCGCTGCCCGATGCCGCGCCGAACGAGGCGGAGGCGAAGCGCATCCTTGCCGCCGCCGGCATCCCCGCCGTTCCCGAACGCGCCTGCGCCGATGCCGACGCAGCGGTGGCGGCGGCGCGGGAATTCGGCTTCCCGGTGGTGCTGAAGCTCCTCTCGCCCGACATCCTCCACAAGTCGGAGATCGGGGGCGTGCTGCTCGGCCTTGCCGACGAGGCGTCGGTGCGCGCGGGCTTCGACGCCGTGACGCGCCGCGCCGCCGAGGCCGCGCCCGGCGCGCGGGTGGATGGCGTGCTGGTGGCGCGGCAGGTCGCGGGCGCGGTGGAAATCGCGCTCGGCGTCCTGAGCGACCCCGTCTTCGGGCCGGTCTGCATGGTCGGCCTCGGCGGCGTCTTCATCGAGGTGTTCCGCGACGCCGCCTTCCGCCGCTGCCCGGTGGACGAGGCAGGGGCGGAGGAGATGATCCGCGCGCTGCGCGGCTTCCCGCTGCTGGACGGCGCGCGGGGACGGCCGAAGGCGGATGTGGCGGCGCTGGCGCGTGCCCTGGCCGCGCTGTCGCGCTTCGGCGCGGCGGCCGGGCCGCGGCTGCTCTCGGCGGAGGTCAACCCGCTGATGGTGCTGCCGGCGGGTGGCGGCGTGCTGGCCGCCGATGCGGTGGTGGAACTGGCGGACGGCTGAGAATGGCAATCGACCACGACCACCTGATGAACTTCCCCATCCCGGAGATCCGCCAGCACCTGCGCTGGCAGGACACGGCGCTCTACGCGCTCAGCCTCGGCTGCGGGCAGGACCCGATGGATGCGGAGGCGCTGCGCTTCGTCACCGAAGGCCCGGCGATGCAGGCGCTGCCGACGATGGCCGTCGTGCTCGGCTATCCCGGCTTCTGGCTCCGCGACCCGGCGACCGGGGTGGATGCGCTGCGCCTGGTGCATGGCGAACAGGCGGTCGAGATCCATGCGCCGCTGCCGGTGGAGGGCGAGGTGGTCGGCCGGTCCCGCGTCACCGGCATCGTCGACCGGGGCGAGGGCAAGGGGGCGCTGCTCTACACCGAACGCGTGATCCTGGACGCCGCGACGGGCGCGCGGCTGGCGACGCTGGAGCAGACCACCTTCCTGCGCGGCGATGGCGGCTATGGCGGCCCGCCTGGCCCGGTGAGGAAGCCCGCCCCGGAACCGGAAGGCGCGCCCGACCTGGCGGTGGAATTGCCGACGCGGCCGGAGATGGCGCTGCTGTATCGCCTGAACGGCGACCACAACCCGCTGCACAGCGACCCGGCGGTGGCCGCCAGGGCGGGCTTCCCGCGGCCCATCCTGCATGGGCTCGCGACCTTCGGGCTGGTGGGGCGCGCCTTGCTGCGGGGCGCCTGCGGGGGCGACCCCGCGCGGTTCGGCCGAATGGAATGCCGCTTTTCCGCCCCCGTCTTCCCGGGCGAGACGATCCGGACCGAGATCTGGCTGCGGGACGGCGCCGCCGCCTTCCGGGCGGTCGCGGCGGAGCGTGGGATTGCGGTGATCGGCAACGGGGTGTTGCGGCTCCGCGCGGGTCCGGCCGGGGCGCCCTGAAGAGGGGCGAGGGCCGACGAAACCGTTTCGATTCCTCTCGCCATTTTGATCCGCTCTGGTAAGTATTCCTCAACCTTTGAGGGATTTCCGCTATGGCGAACATCAACGGCACATCCGGCAACGACCTGATCGCCGCGGCGACGGTCGCGGGCGCGGCCTTCACCCTTTCCGGTGCCGAAGCCGATGTGGTGCTCGCGGGCGAGGGCGCCGACAGCATCATCGGCATCGTCCCCGGCTTCTCCCCGGGCTTCTATTTCGGCGGCAGCGGCGACGACAGCATCTCCGGCCCGGGCGGGGGCAACTCCGTCCTGAACGGGGATGACGGGAACGACACGCTGGCGGCGGGCGGCAACTTCAACCAGTTCCTGTTCGGCGGCAACGGCAACGACGTGCTGACGGCCGGCAGCGCCTTCCTGGTCGGCGACGGCGGTGCGGGCGACGATACCATCGAAGGCGGCGGCTTCGGCGACAGGCTGATCGGCGCCCAGGGCGCCGACAGCATCGCCGGCGGCGCCGGCTTCGACGACATCGATGGCGGCGACGGCAACAACACCCTCGACGGCGGCGCCGATGGCGACTTCATCCGCGCCGGCTCCGGCAATGACAGCATCGTCGCGGGCAGCGGCTTCGACACGGTCGATGCCGGCAGCGGCAACAACGTCATCCTCGGCGGCGACGGCGGCGACCAGCTGACCGGCGGCTTCGGCAACGACACGATCGATGCCGGCGCCGACCATGACCAGGTCTATGCCGGCAGCGGCGCCAATTCCGTGCTGGGCGGCGCGGGCGACGATTCCATCGTCACCGCCTGGGGCAACGACACGCTCGATGGCGGCACGGGCAACGACACCCTGCTGGCGGGCTCCGCCACCTTCGACCCGGTGCTCGGCGCGGGCACCAACAGCCTCGCGGGCGGCGCGGGTGACGACTACCTCTGGGCGAGCTTCGGCAACAACGTCGCGACCGGCGATGCCGGCAACGACCAACTGGTCTTCGGCAACGGGAACGACCGGCTGGACGGCGGCGACGGCAACGACCAGATCGATGCCGGCGGCGGCAACAACACGGTGCAGGGCGGGCTCGGCGACGACAGCGTCGTGGCGGGCTTCGGCGCCGACAGCATCGAGGGCGGGCTCGGCAACGACCGCATCGACGCGGGCGAGGGCAACAACACCGTCATCGGCGGCCAGGGGGGCGACAACCTCTTCGGCGGCAGCGGCAACGACAGCATCGACGGCGGCAACGGCGCCGAGACGGGCGACGGCGGCGACAACATCTTCGCAGGCGCCGGCCACAACACCGTCTTCGGCGGCGCGGGCAACGACAACCTCACCGCCCTTTTCGGCAATGACAGCCTGAACGGCGGCGACGGCAACGACCGGATCGACGCGCAGGACGGCAACAACACCATCCTCGGCGGGGCCGGCACCGACAACGTCTTCGCGGGCTTCGGGAACGACAGCCTCGACGGCGGCGACGGCGACGACGGCATCTATGGCGGCAGCGGCAACAACACCGTCCTCGGCGGCGCGGGCGCCGACAACGTCGTGCTCGCCTTCGGCGCCGACAGCGTCGATGGCGGCGACGGCAACGACAACCTGCGCGCCGGCAGCGGCAACAACACCGTCGCGGGCGGGGCGGGCGACGACAACATCGTCACCGAGGGCGGCGCCGACAGCGTGAACGGCGGCGCCGGCAACGACGCCATCTCGGCCGGCACCAACAACGACACGGTCCTCGGCAGCACCGGCAGCGACAACATCGACGGCGGCGGCGGGACCGACACGCTCGACTTCTCCGGCAACGCGGCGATCGCCCGCGTCTTCGTGGATTTCGGGCTGGGCTTCCAGCGGGTGGTGAAGCGCGACGCGGGCGGCGTGGTCGGCATCGACACGGTGATCGGCATCGAGAACATCGTCGGCACCTCCGGCGACGACCGCTTCACCGGCTGGGGCATCGACGAGACCTTCACCGGCGGCGCCGGCAATGACATCTTCGACGGCGGCGACGGCTTCGACACGGTCCGCTTCGACGCGACCGGCGCGGGCGCGGTCAACGCCAACCTGCTGACCGGCGTCGCGACCGACGGGCTCGGCGGCACCGACCGCTTCCGCAAGGTGAGCGCCACCGACAGCACGATCGAGAACCTGACCGGCGGATCCGGCAACGACACGCTGACCGGCGACGGCGACAACAACACCATCCGCGGCGGCGCGGGCGCCGACATGCTGGATGGCGGCGCGGGCGCGGCGGACCTGGCCGACTGGCTGGGCGACAGCACGGTGACGGGCGTGCTCGCCAATCTCGGCACCGATGCGGTGGGCGGCGTCGCGGGCGGCACGGCACGCGACAGCGGCGGCGCCATCGACACGCTGGTCGGCTTCGAACAGCTGCGCGGCACGGATGCCGCCGACACGCTGATCGGGTCCGATGCCGGCAACACCCTGCGCGGGTCTCGCGGGGCGGACATGCTGGACGGGCGGGGCGGCAACGACACGGCGGACTACCGCAACGACGCGGACGGCTTCGCCGCGGCGGGCACCATCCCCGGCGGCGGCGGCTTCAACGACGGCTTCGGCGTGGTGGTGAACCTATCGAACGGCGCGGTCAGCATCCCCGGCTTCGGCAGCGAGGGCGGCTTCCTGATCGGCGCCGGCCAGGGCCGCGACGGCTGGGGCAACATCGACACGCTCACCGGCATCGAGAATGCCCGCGGCAGCAACTTCAACGATGTCCTGATCGGCATGCAGCGGGCGCCGGTGGCGACGATCGGCGAGGTCGAGTACTTCTCGCAGAATCGCTCCTTCCTGACCGGCCGCATCGGCAACGACACGATCCAGGCGGTCGAGCTGGATGATGGCGTCGTGGCGAGCTACACGGACGACCTCACCGGCATCGTCGCGCGGCTCGACCTCGGCAACACCGTGGTCGACGGCTTCGGCACCACCGATACCCTGGTGAACGTCATCGCCATCCAGGGCAGCGACCATGCCGACGACATCCGCGCCGGCTCCGCCGGTTCCTGGATGCGCGGTCGGGGCGGCGACGACACGCTGATCGGCGGCGCCGGCTTCGACGTGGTCCACTACAGCACCGCGACCGCCGGCGTGCTGGTGAACCTCCGCACCGGCGTCGCGCAGGACGGCGAAGGCGGCGCCGACAGCCTCGGCGGCATCGACGGGGTCGCCAGCGGCTCCTTCGCGGACACGCTGATCGGCAGCGACGACGGCATCGTGTTCTTCGGCGGCGCCGGCGCGGACAGCATCGCCGGCGGCGCCGGCGAGGACTGGCTCAGCTACTACGGCTTCTGGGAGGACCAGCCGGCCAACTTCCAGGTCGGCGCCAACGTGAACCTCACCTCCGGCACGGCGCGGGACGGCGACAGCACGCTGGCGGGCGGTTCGCTCGACCGCTTCACCGGCATCGAGCATGTGGTGGGCAGCTTCGCCGCTGACACGCTGGTCGGCGCGGCCGGCGCCAACACGCTGGCGGGCATGGAAGGCGCCGATTCGATCAACGGCGCCGCGGGCAACGACGTGCTGGTGGGCGGCGACGGCGAGGACAGCCTCGACGGCAACTTCGATGCCGACACGCTGGATGGCGGCGCGGGCGACGACATGCTGGGCGGCGGCCTCGGCAACGACTCGCTGGCCGGCGGCGCCGGGGCCGACGTGATCGACGGCAGCACCGGCAACGACACCATGGACGGCGGCGCCGGCAACGACCTCTACCTCGTCAATTCCCGCTTCGACGTGGTGGTGGAAGCCGACGGCGCGGGGATGGACACGGTGCAGGCCGCGACCTCCTACGCGCTGGCCGATGGTGTCGCGGTGGAGATGCTGATGCTGACCGGCGCCGCGACGCTGAGCGGCACGGGCAACGCGCTTTCCAACACCATCCAGGGCAACGGCGCCGCCAACCTGCTGAGCGGGCTCGAGGGCGACGACACGCTGAACGGCCTGGCGGGCAACGACTCGCTGCTCGGCAGCCTCGGCAACGACCTGCTGAACGGCGGCGCCGGCGGCGACACGCTGTTCGGCAGCGCCGGGGCCGACACGCTGAACGGCGGCGCCGATGCCGACCGCTTCTTCTTCGACCGCCTGTCCGACAGCTGGAAGAACACCATCGACCGGCTGGAGGACGTGACCGCGGGCAGCGACGCCATTGCCTTCTCGGGCGTCGCCGGCCGCTTCGTCGCGGGCACGGCGGCCACCGCGGTGAACTTCAACGGCGTGGTCGCGCTGGCCGAGGTGAACATCGGCAGCCTGGCCAGCGCCAACGCCTATGGCGCGCTGTTCGCCGCCTTCGCCGCGGCGGTCGGCGGGACGGCCAATGTCACGGCCAGCACCGCGACGCTGCAGGTCTGGCAGATCGACGTGAATGGCGGGTCGGCCGACGGCTCCTACCTGTTCGTCAACGACGGAACCGCGGGCGCGACCGGCTTCGACCTGCTGGTCGGGCTCGGCCTCGGCGGCGGGCCGCTGGGCGGGGGCGACTTCCTGATCGGCTGATCCCGCGGCCCTGGACGGGCCGCGCCCCAGGCGCTACCTCCGCCGCCGGATGGTTCCCGGCGGCGGAGGCAGCGGCAGGCGCACATGATCAACAAGGTCGTCCAGTCCATCGCCGAGGCGCTGGCCGGCGTGCGCGACGGCGCCACCGTGCTGATGGGCGGCTTCGGCGCGGTGGGCCAGCCCGACGAGCTGATCGAGGGCCTGATCGAGCAGGGCGCGAAGGACCTCACCGTCGTCGCGAACAATGCCGGCGCGGGCAAGGTGGGGCTCGCGAGGCTGATGGCGGAAGGGCGGGTGCGGAAGATCATCTGCTCCTTCCCGCGTTCCGCCGGGTCGACCGTGTTCGAGGAGCTGTACCGCGCCGGCAAGCTGGAGCTGGAGATCGTGCCGCAGGGCACGCTGGCCGAACGGATGCGCGCGGCCGGCGCCGGCATCCCCGCCTTCTACACGCCGACCGGCGCGGGCACGAAGCTCGCGCAGGGCAAGGAGGCGCGGGACTTCGGCGGCCGCCCGCACATCCTGGAACACGCGCTGAAGGGCGATGTCGCGCTGGTGGAGGCCTGGGAGGGCGACCGCTGGGGCAACCTGACCTACAGGGAAGGCGGGCGGAACTTCAACCCGGTGATGGCGATGGCCGCCGACCTCACCATCGCGCAGGTGCACCACCTGCGCGAGCTGGGCGGGATCCTGCCGGACCATGTCCACACGCCCGGCATCTTCGTGAACCGCGTGGTCCGCGTGCATCGCGGCGCGCCCTGGGTGTGAAGGAGGCCACCGCCATGTCCGCCTGGAACCGCCAGCAGATGGCCGCCCGCGTCGCGCAGGACATCCCGGAGGGATGGTTCGTCAATCTCGGCATCGGCATCCCGACCATGGTCGCCGACCATGTGCCCCCCGAGCGCGAGGTGATCCTGCATTCCGAGAACGGCATCCTCGGCATGGGCCCCGCGCCCGCGCCGGACAAGGTCAATGCCTGGCTGGTGAATGCCGGCAAGCAGCCCGTCACGCTGCGCCCGGGCGGCAGCTTCTTCCACCATGCCGACAGCTTCGGAATGATCCGCGGCGGGCACATCGACCTCTGCGTCCTCGGCGCCTTCGAAGTGGCGGAGAGCGGCGACATCGCCAACTGGGCGACGAGCGAGAATGACAGCGCGCCCGCCGTCGGCGGCGCGATGGACCTGGCGGCGGGCGCCAAGCGGCTCTGGGTGGTGATGGACCACACCACGAAGGACGGCGCGGCGAAGCTGGTGGAGCACTGCTCCTACCCGCTGACCGCGCGCGGCGCGGTGCAGCGCGTCTACACCAACCTCGCCGTGCTGGACGTGGCGCCGGGCCGCGGCTTCGTGGTGCGGGAGATGGCGCCCGGCCTGTCGCTTGCCGACCTGCAGGCGCGGACCGGCGCGAAGCTGCATGTCGATGGCTGACGCCACGATGCGGGTGGCCGAGGCACGCGAGGATGGCGTGCTGGCGCTGACGCTCGACTACCCCGCGCGGCGCAACGCGCTGGCGATGCCGCTGCGGGAGGAACTGCACCGCATCCTGGATGCCGCGCAGTCGGACCGGGATGTGCGCGCCATCGTGCTGACCGGCGCGGGCGGCACCTTCTGCTCGGGCGGCGACATCTCGGGCATGGATGTGGCCGACACGCCGACGGGGCTCGAGCGGATGCGGCGCACGCACCGCATCATCCGCCTGATGGTGGCGGGGCGCATCCCCATCGTCGCCGCGGTGGAAGGCTGGTGCGTCGGCGCCGGCCTCTCGCTCGCCTGCGCCTGCGACACGGTGGTGGCGGCGGAGGATGCGCGCTTCATGGCGGGCTTCGGCAAGGTGGGGCTGATGGCCGATCTCGGCCTGCCTTTCACCCTGCCCGCGCGCATCGGGCCCGGCCGCGCGCGGCAGATGTTCCTCTACGGCACGGCGCTCGACGCCGCGGCGGCGGAGCGGATCGGGCTGGTGGACGAGGTGGTGCCGAAAGGCGCGGCACTCGCCGCCGCGACGGGGAAGGCGCGCTTCCTGGCCAGCCAGGCCGCGCTGCCCATCGCGCTGACGAAGCAGGTCCTGGCCGAGGGGCTGGACCGCGCGCTGGAACAGGAGCGCCACTTCCAGACCGCCGCCTTCCTCGGCGCCGAGCACGCCGAGGGCAAGGCCGCCTTCCTGGCGAAGCGGGAGCCCGACTTCCGCGGGCGTTGACGCATCCAGCGGCGCGGCGGAGCATGCGGCACCGGCCCCCGCATGCGGCGCGGGCCGGGGTGGGGGAGCGTCCTGGAGCACCCCGTCGCATCGGGGGATCGCTTCGCATGACCGAATTCTGGCGCCTGCCCGCCACGCGCATCGCCGCCCTGGTGCGCGGCGGACATGCGAGCGCGGTGGAGGTGGCGCGCGACGCCCTCGCGCGGCTCGACGCCGCCAACCCGGCGATCAACGCCGTGGTGGACCATGACGCGGCGGAGACGCTGGCCGAGGCCGCGAGGGTCGATGCCGCGATCGCCCGCGGCGAGGATCCGGGCGCCATGGCCGGCGTGCCGGTCACCATCAAGGTGAACGTGGACCAGGTGGGCCACGCCACCACCAACGGGCTGAAGATCCAGGCGCAGCACCGCGCGACGGAGGACAACCCGGTCGTCGCCAACCTGCGCCGGGCGGGGGCGGTGATCCTCGGCCGCACCAACACGCCCGCCTTCAGCCTGCGCTGGTTCTGCCGCAACGGGCTGCATGGCCACACGCGGAACCCGTGGAATCCGGGCATCACGCCGGGCGGGTCCTCGGGCGGCGCGGCGGCGGCCACCGCGGCGGGGATCGGGGCGGTCGGGCACGGCACCGACATCGGCGGGTCCATCCGCTACCCCGCCTATGCCTGCGGCGTGCACGGGCTGCGCCCGACGCTGGGGCGCGTCCCGGCCTGGAATCCCTCCTTCCCCGACCGGCACATCGGCGGGCAGCTGATGGCAGTCAGCGGCCCCATCGCGCGCACCATCGCCGACCTCGAACTCGCCTTCCACGCCATGGCCGCGCGCGACGTGCGGGAGCCCTGGTGGGTGGACGCCCCCATGCAGGGCCCGCCCGCGCCGAAGCGCGCCGCGCTCTGCATCGGCCCCGAGGGGCTGGCCACCGCGCCGGAGGTGGAGGCCGCGCTGCGCGACGCCGCGGCGCGGCTGGAGGCCGCCGGCTGGGTGGTGGAGGAAGCCCCCCTGCCGCCGCTGCGCGAGCCCGCGCGCATCCAGGCGATGCTGTGGCTGGCCGAGAGCCGGCGGGGGATGAACCGCGCCTTCGCCCAGGAAGCCGACCCGGATGCGAGCTTCGTCCACGCGCAGATGGAGGCGCTCTGCCCCGAGCCGGACCTGTTCGGCTTCATGGACGGGCTGCAGCGGCGCGTGGGCTTCGTGCGGGAGTGGATGGAGTTCTTCGAGCGCCATCCCGTCGCGCTCTGCCCCGTCTCGGCGGAACTGCCCTTCCCCGACCTGCTCGACGTGGAAAGCCCCGAAGCCTTCCGCCGGGTGATCGAGGCGCAGCTGACGCAGGTGGGCCTGCCTCTGATGGGCCTGCCGGGGCTGGCCGTCACCACCGGCCTGGTCGGCACCGTGCCGGTGGGCGTGCAGCTCCTCGCCGGGCGCTACCGCGAGGACCTGCTGCTGCAAGCCGGCGCCGCGATCGAGGCGGCGGGCGTGCCGGCGACACCGATCGACCCCGCGCGGGGCTGAGCTCATACGCCCGGCATCATGCACTGACCCATGCGGCCCACGGAGTGGGCCGAGCGGCCGCAGCGCCATGTGGCGCGCAGCCAAGCGCGCGGAGCGCGCGCCCGGCGCTTGATGGTCCGACAAAGGCATACGTCGGTCGAAGCATTCGACCGATCGTATCAGCCCGCGTCGGACAGCGTCAGGATCAGCCCCGGCTGCACCGCCAGCGCGGCTTCCGGCGGGGCGGTCGGCAGCGCCTCGGAGATCACGCATTCCGCGACGAGGTAGCGCAGCCACCAGCCGGGCGCCGCCGGCCCCGCGCTGCCGCCGAGCCCGGGTGTGGCCAGCAGCAGCACCCTCCAGGGCAGCGGCGCGCCGGCCGAGGTCCAGGCCTCCAGCCCCGCCACGGCCCGCAGCCGGCGCGGCGCCGGCAGGTCGAAGAAGATCGCCTCCGTCAGGTCGGGCTCGGTCTCGTGCACCGGGACGCCGAGGAAGGCGGGCCCCTCCTCCCCCCCGGCGCCGGCGGCGTCGCGGCGTGGCAGGGCGGCAAGGTCGGGACGCTCCACCAGCGCCTCGGCCCGCGCCAGCACGCCCGCTTCGGCCGGCAGCCGCGCGCGCAGCACGGCAAGCAGCGTCCGCAGCAGCGCGACGCCGCCTTCCACGGACAGCCGCCGGCCGTCGCGGCGCCACAGCGTGCCGGGGTTGGGATCGCGCGCGAAGGCGGCGCGCAGCGGCACCCAGTCTCGCGCGACGGCGGGCAGGGTCGCGGCCTCGGCTTCCAGCGCATCGAAGCCGGTGGGCGATCCGGGCGCGAGGACCGCGTCGCGGCCCGGCACCGCCAGGTGCAGCAGCGCGATGCCGGCGGCATCGGCCGCCGCCGCCAGGGCGGAGAGCGGCCGCAGCACGGGCGCCTGCGGCACCGCGGGCCCGGGGGATGGGATGTCGCGGGATTCCGCGATGGCAGGGGCGGGGGCGGGGGCGGGATCGGCAGGGGGCGGCTCGATCGCGTCCGGCGCTGCCGCGGCCGGTGCCGCCTCGGGCGGGGCGGGTGCGGGGTTGGACAGCCCGGTCGGGGCCGGGGCGGCCGCGACAGGCGCAACCTCGCGCGGGGCTGGCACAGGGGCGTCGGGGGGCGGTTCGATCGGGGCCGGTGCTGCCGCGGCGGGCTCGGCCTCGGGCGGGGCCGGTGCGGGGTCGGCGCTGGGCGTCCCGGTCGGGGCGGGCGGCGGGGTGGGAAGCGGGCGCCGGGCGGAGGGGGGCGGCAGGGGCGGTTCCGGCACGCTGCGGCGGGGCGGCGGCGCGGGCACGGGGGACGGAGATGCAGGGGGCGGAGAGGCCGGGGGCGCGGCGAATTCGGTCGTCGGCTCCCACCCCGCCTCGGCTTCCAGCGCGGCGCGCATCCGCGCCGTCATGGCCAGGGTGAAGGGGGCCTGGCGGCCGGGCAGCAGCACCCGCACGCGCACGCGGCCTTCCAGCAGCTCGGTCGCGGTCAGCGGCACCGGCGCGCGGAGGCGGAAGCCAGGCATCCCGTCGTCCCGCGCGATGCCGGCCTCGGTCTCCGCCAGCACCTCCAGCCCGCGCATCAGCCGCACCACGGCGACGGCGGCGTGGTCCTGCGGGTCCCGCGCCCAGCCGATGACGGTGTTGTCGCGCAGCGCATCGAGGAACCCGATCGGCGCGCGGGACCGGATGGGCGGCTGCATCGGCGGCTCCGTCAGAAGATCCCGCCGCGCGGCTGCACCTGTTCCACCCCGCCGCCGCGCGCCAGGCCGCGGCGGCGCAGGCAATCGTTGAAGGCGCGGGCTTCCGCCGCGCGCTGCTCGGCGCGGACGCGTTCCGTCTGGGAGATGTCGCCGATCAGCATGCGCCGCCCGAGGTCGCGCACCGCCGGGCTGTCCCGCGCCTCGTCACGGCAGGCGGCCACGGCCGGATCCTCGGCCGTGGCCGGCGCGGCCGGCTGCCGCGCGCCGCAGCCGGCCGCAGCCAGCAGCGCGAGGATGAGGAAGCTGCGCGCCACGGGGATCATGCGGTGTCCATCCAGTCCTCGATCAGCCGCCGCGCGATGGAATCCACGCGCGGCAGGCCGAAGCCATGCGCCGACGGGTCGCGCAGCTGGTCGCGGGTGAACCAGCGGGCGTCCTTCAGCTCCTCCGGGTCGATGGTGATCGCCTCCGACAGCCCCTCGGCGTGGAAGCCGAGCATGATGGAGGAGGGGAAGGGCCAGGGCTGGGAGGAATGGTAGGCGACGCGGCCGACCTCCACCCCCGTCTCCTCCTTCACCTCGCGCCGGACGGCTTCCTCCAGGCTCTCGCCGGGTTCCACGAAGCCGGCCAGCGTCGAATACATCGCGGTGTTGGGGAAGCGGTGGGAATGGCCCAGCAGGCAGCGGTCGCCGCGCACCACCAGCATGATGACGGCCGGGTCGGTGCGCGGGAAATGCTGCGCCCCGCAGCCGGAGCAGACCATGGCATGGCCGGCCGAGCGCGGCTCGCACCCCTGCCCGCAATTGCCGCAGAAGCGGTGCCGGGTGCGCCAGTGCATCAGCCCGCGCGCATGGGCCAGCACGCTGGCTTCCCCCGGCGGCAGCAGGCCGGCGACCTGGCGGAGGTCGGTGAAGCCGACCGGGCCGCCGGTGGTCTCGTCCGGCAGCAGCGGGATCGGGTCCTCGGCCGCCGAGCAGTCCACGGTGAAGACCGGCCTGCCCTGCCAGAGGCCGAGGAAGGCCCAGGGCCCGCCGGCCATGCGCAGGCGTTCCGCCGCCGCGGCGGTGACCAGCACGGCCTCGGGCCGGCCCTCGGCCACGCCCTTCATCAGGCTGCGGCTGCGCCAGACCGGGGCGAACAGCGTCTCGGGGTCGTGCAGCGCCCCGGCGATCCAGTCCGCGTCGTCGCGCAGCTGCGCGGCGCGGTCGAGCGGACTGCCGGTATAGGCATTCGGACGGCTGGCGGGGACGGAGAGCATCGCGCCGGACCCTGCCACGCGGCCGGGGTGGCGGCAACCGACCGGCATGGCCGGCCGTTGCGGCGCCGTGTATCCTCCGCCGCGGAGGCCCCGCCATGCCCGACGACCTCTACCACCGCGATTTCGTGGCCTGGAGCCGGCTCCAGGCCGACCGCCTGCGCCGCCTCGCCGCCGGGGAGAGGGTGAACGACCTCGACTGGGCGAACCTGATCGAGGAGGTGGAGGATTTGGGGAAGAGCGAGACGAAGGCGGTGGAGTCGCTCCTTGCGCAGGCCCTGATCCACGCCATGAAGCTGGCGGCCTGGCCGATGCACCCCGCGGGCGGCCACTGGCGGGGTGAGATCCGCACCTTCCTCAACTCTGCACGCCGACGTTTCAGCCCGAGCATGGGACAGCTGATCGATCTGGCCGGCCTTCATGCCGATGCGCTCGACACCGTCCGGGCAACCAGCCTTGAGATGCCCCCCCTGCCGCTGCGCGACGGGACCGACCTGACCCTGGCCGAGTTGCTGGACCGCGACCTGCCCACCGATGCCCTGGTCGCCCGCCTCCGCCGAAGCTGATCCCCCCACCATTGCCCCGCGGGCCCGGACGCACGATATTCACCGGCGGAAGGTCGGCGACGGACGTGCCCCTCGCCAACCCGGTCAGGTCCGGAAGGAAGCAGCCGTAACGAGTTCTCGCGCGGGTCGCCCGCCGGCCTTCCACCCGCCACCCCTGCCCCCGGCGGACCCATTCCCGGGCCCCGCGATCCGGGCCTGTTGCCGACACCCGGACGGACCGCGCGCATGGCCAGCGACATCTTCGGCAGCCCGCTGCCGCCCGAGACCGACCGGGACGAGGACCTGCCCGAGCCGCCGGCGCCCGACGGCCCCGGCCTGTTCGGCGACCCCGCCCCGCAGCCCGCGAAGCCCGCCCCCGCACCCGCCCCCGCATCTTCACTCGGGTCCGCCGCGCCCGCACCCGCCGCGCCCTACCGGGTGCTGGCCCGAAAGTACCGCCCGCAGGCCTTCGCCGACCTGATCGGCCAGGACGCGCTGGTCCGCACGCTGCGCAACGCCTTCGCGCAGGGGCGCGTCCACCACGCCTTCATGCTCACCGGCGTGCGCGGCGTGGGGAAGACCACCACCGCCCGCATCATCGCCCGCGCGCTGAACTGCGTCGGCCCCGACGGCACCGGCGGGCCCACGCCCGACCCCTGCGGGGTCTGCGCCGAATGCCGCGCCATCCTGGCCGACCGCCACCCGGATGTGCAGGAGCTCGACGCCGCCTCCTCCAACTCGGTCGACGACGTGCGGGAATTGCGGGAACGCCTGCGCTTCCGCCCCGCCCAGGGCCGCTTCAAGGTCATCATCCTGGACGAGGTGCACATGCTCTCGTCCGCCGCCTTCAACGCGCTGCTGAAGACGCTGGAGGAGCCGCCGCCGGACGTGAAGTTCATGCTGGCGACGACCGAGCTGCGGAAGGTGCCGACCACCATCCTCTCCCGCTGCCAGACCTTCCGCCTGCGCCGCGTGAGCCAGGAGGAGCTGCGCGCCCATTTCCGCCGCATCTGCGACGCCGAGGGCGTGGCGGCGGAGGAGGAGGCGCTGGCCATGGTGGCGCGCGGCGCCGATGGCTCGGTGCGCGACGGGCTGTCCATCCTCGACCAGGCGATCGCGCAGGGGGGCGGCGCCTCCGGCGGCGTCCGGGCCGAGGCGGTGCGGGAGATGCTGGGCCTCGCCGACCGCGCGCTCGCGCTCGCGGTGATGGAGGCGCTGATGGCCGGCGACGTCGCCGCCGCGCTGGCGCTGTCGGAGGAGGCGCATGCCGGCGGCACCGATCCCGGCGTGATGCTGTCGGAGCTGCTGGAGCTGACGCACCTCCTGTCCCGCCTGAAATCCGTCCCCGCTCTGCGGAAGGACCCGTCCCTGACCGAGGCGGAGCGCGGCCGCGCGGCGGAGCTGGCGGACCGGCTTTCCATCCCCGTCCTCGCGCGGGCCTGGCAGATGCTGCTGAAGGGCCTGCAGGAAGTGGCGCAGGACGGCGTGGACCGTCGCGCCGCGGCGGAGATGGTGCTGATCCGCATCGCCCATGTGGCGGAGATGCCGACCCCGGGCGACCTGGTGAAGCGGCTGATGGAGCAGGGCGCCGCGGCGCCCGCCGGGCCCCAGGCGCCCGGACCGCAGGGCGGCGGGCTGCGCGCCATCGCCGGCGGCGGCGCCGTGGCCGCCGCGGCCAGCCCCCTGCCCGCCGCGCCCCCCCAGCCGGCGAGCTGGCGGGACGTGGTCGCCCTCACCTCGGGGCGGGAGCCGCGGCTGCATGCGGAGCTGCGCTTCTTCGCCCATCCCGTCCGCGTCACCCCCGGCCGGATCGAGTTCCGCCCGGCCGACAACGCCCCGCGCGACCTGTCGCCGCGGCTGGCCGCCTTCCTGCTGGCCGCCACGGGGACGCGCTGGACCATCTCCCTCGTCAGCGCCGGCGGGGAGCCGACGCTGGCCGAGCAGGGCCGCACGGCGGAGCAGGACCGGCTCGCGCTCGCGCGCACCCATCCGCTGGTGCAGGCGGTGCTGGACGCCTTCCCCGGCGCCACCATCGAGGCGGTGCGCGACGCCTCGCTCGACGCCTACGGCCTGCCGCCGCCGGATGCCGCGGAGGAGCCCGGACGCGACTTCGCCCCCCCCGATGCCGAGCCGGTCGGCATGGACGACGACATCACACAGGAGGACTGAGCCGCCATGAAGAACCTCGGCAACATGCTGAAGCAGGCGCAGCAGATGCAGACGCGCATGCAGGAGATGCAGGCCAAGCTGGAGGCGATGGAGGTCGAGGGCGCGTCGGGCGCAGGCATGGTGAAGATCACGCTGTCCGGCAAGGGCGACCTGCGGCGCGTCGGCATTGACCCCTCGCTGATGACCGCCGACGACCGCGAGGTGCTGGAGGACCTGCTGGTGGCGGCGCATGCCGACGCCAAGCAGAAGGTCGAGGCCATGATGGCCGAGGAGATGCAGAAGGCCACCGCCGGGCTGAACATCCCGGGCGGGCTCGGCGGGCTCAAGCTGCCCTTCTGACGACCCCCAGCACGAGGCCGCGCCCCGCCGCGGGGCGGGCCACCCCGGGCGGCCGGCGGCGTCCCGGGGCCGGGGACCGTCCACTGCCACGGACCGGAGGCGCATGCCGGACACCACCCACGACCCGATCGAGCACCTGATCGCCCTGCTGGCCAGGACGCCGGGGATGGGCCGGCGCAGCGCGCGCCGCGCCGTGCTGCGGATGCTGATGCGCCCACAGGAGGCGATGCTGCCGCTGGCCGAGGCGCTCGTGGAGGCCGCCCGCGCCGTCCGCCCCTGCGAGACCTGCGGCAACCTCGACGCGCAGTCGCCCTGCGGCATCTGCCGCGACGCGCGGCGCGACCGGCACCTGGTCTGCGTGGTGGAGGGGGTGGCCGATCTCTGGGCGCTGGAACGCGCGCATGCGCATCGCGGGCTCTACCACGTCCTGGGCGGCACGCTCTCGCCGCTCGGCGGCGTCGGGCCGGAGGACCTGTCGATCCGCCCGCTGCTGGCGCGGATCGAGGCGGGGGGCGTGGAGGAGGTGATCCTGGCGCTGCCCGCCACCGTCGATGGCACGACGACCGCGCATTACCTGACCGACCGGCTGAAGCCGACGGGCGTCGCGGTCACGCGCCTGGCGCAGGGCGTGCCGATGGGCGGTGCGCTGGATGTGCTGGACGAGGGGACGCTGGCGGCGGCGCTGCGGGCGCGGCGGCCGATCTGACGGCAGGGCCGCCGCCCCCCTTCCCCTTGGGCGGGAAAGGGGGACGAGCGGGTCGGGTCAGACGCCGGACTTCATGCCCGCGGCTTCCAGCTGCATGTAGCGCCGGGTCGTGGAATCGAGGTTCTCCTCGATCCAGCGGGCCATCTGGATCTCCTCGTTCAGGCTCTCCTGCAGCAGGCGCGGGGCGCGGCTGTCGCCGGCGGCCTCGGCCATCACCATCAGCGAACGGTAGCTCGCGATCTCGAAATGCTCGAAGGCGTAGTTGGCGAAGGTGTTCTTGATCACCTCGTCCTGCATCAGCGCGTGGCTGGCCGCGGCCAGGTTGCCCATGATGGAGGTGCCGATGTCCTTGAGCGTCGAGGGAGAGGTGCCGAGCGACTGGAGGATCTGGTCGATCCTCTCCTGCTGGCGCTGGCTCTCCTGGGAGTGCATGCGCAGGCGTTCGCGCATCTCGGGATAGTTCTCAAGCCGCTCCACCTGGCGGTTGCAGAGCTGGATGGCCTGCGCTTCCAGCGCATGGGCGTTCTGCAGGCCGGTGATGTAGATGTCGCGGATGCTGGTGGCCATGGGACGCGGTCTCCTCGCTGGTTCGCGGGGCGAACGGCGGAGTCCCCGCCGGGTTCCGCGCCCCTCGCGCCCGGGGGGCGGTTCGTGGTATGCGGGGCCGGGCTGTTCCCGTAGCTCAGCCGGATAGAGCACCAGATTCCTAATCTGGGGGCCGTGGGTTCGAATCCCGCCGGGAACATTTCCAACGCTTTCAGTGCTGCGAACCCACAGTGTTTGTGTCGGTCCGCCTGTGGCGGAATGGTTCGAATCCCGCCGGGAACACTTCCGCCGTTTCCGCGCCGCCCATGCTTGCGGCCTGCCGCGTGTGCGGGCTTGCTGGTCTGCTCCCCCGGCAACGAGGCGAAGGCCATGAGCACCGATCCGCTGGACCGCATCTTCCTCGAGCCCCTCATGGCGCATGTCATGGGCGCCGATGCCCTGCAGCCGCTCAGCCACCGCAAGGCCGCGCAGGTGATGGCGGCGATGGAGGCGGGGCGGATCTATGCGAAGCACCTCTACAACCGCCCCTGCTTCCGCAGCTGGATCGACCACCTGGTGCATGTGGCACGCATCGCGGCGGGGCTCGGCGACGGGCTTTTCCTCGAATTCGGGGTGGCGTCCGGCACCACCATCAACGCCGTCGCGCCCGTGGTGCCCGCCATTACCGGCTTCGATTCCTTCCAGGGCCTGCCGGAGGACTGGCGCGACGGCGTGCCGAAGGGCGCCTTCGCCATGGGCGTCCCGCAGGTCGCCCCCAATGTCGCGCTCCGCATCGGCATGATCGAGGACACGCTGCCCCGCTTCCTGGCCGAGACGCCGGGCGAGGTGCGGTTCCTGCACATCGACACCGATCTCTACGGCCCGGCGAAGTTCATCCTGGACCAGTGCGCGCCGCGGATGCAGGACACGCTGATCGTCTTCGACGAGTTCTTCAACTATGTCGGCTGGCAGGACCACGAGTACAAGGCCTGGATGGAGTTCCAGGCCGAGAACCGCGACCGCTTCGACTTCGACTACGTCGCCTGCACCGAGGAGGTGGCGGTCTCGGTGCGTGTCACGCGGCGCGGATAGTCCGGCGCCGCGTCGCCGGATCTAGTTGCAACCACCCTGCGGCTGGTCGTCCCGCGTCCAGGCCAGGCCGGCCTCGGCCAGCGTCTCCTCCAGCATCGCCCGGTCCAGCCGGGCATGGCGCACCAGGAGGCGCAGATAGGCCGCCACGAAATCGGGGCCGTGGCCGGCGCCATGGCCGTCGATGTCGGTGGTCAGCGCATGCGCCAGCTCGTGCAGCAGCACCCAGCTCGGCAGTTCGGGCGGGGCCTCGATGGCGGTGCGGGTGGCGCGCGCGACGATGCGGCGCGCCTGGCGTGGCAGGGGGCGGATGCGCGGCGGCCAGCGCCGGCCCTCCGCCTCCCACACATGGTCCACCAGCGCCTGCAGCCGTGCGAAGGGCACCAGGCTGCGGTCGCGCGGGGCGACGACCCGATCCTCCCAGGCGTAGAGCCGCCGCGCCTGCGGGTCGCCGTGCCTCATCCCCGGCGGGGCAGCGCCCGGCCGGCCGTGCCCGCGCCGATCGGGCGGTCGAGCCCGACGCGCCCGCCCGCATCCCGCCCATGGCCATAGGCGCCCCGGTCGCGCACCACCGTGCTGCGCGTGACGGTGCGCAGCCGCACCCCCAGCGCGCGGAAGCCCTCCTCGATCCTGCGTTCCTTCAGCAGCACCAGGGCGGTGCCGGCCGTGCCCGTGGTTGCCGCGGCGCCCGCCGCCGCCGCCTGCTCGGTCGCCCGGCGGTGGCTGGCGAGTTCGTCGAGCCGCGCCGCGACGCGGTCCGCGAAGCCGATGCGGAAGCTGCGCAGCCTGGCCTGCGGCGCCAGCCTGCCCCGCGCGTAGTCGGCCGAGGCGCGGTAGCGCGCCTCCTCCCAGGCGAGGGCGCCGGCGATGACCTGCATGAGGTACTCGGCCATCTGCACGTCGGGCTCCAGCCCGAAGATCACGTAGTCGGCGCGGCCCACCGTCCAGCCGCGGCACCCGGTCAGCCGCAGCAGGGCGGGGAACAGCCAGCCCATCGCCTGGCGGCGCGGGTCGTCGAACACCACCACGCGCTGCACGCAGGCCTCCTCGCGCAGCTCCACCTCGGACATCGAGAGGCCGTAGACCTCCAGCAGCTCGCCCACCTTCTGGGCGGCCGCCATCGCCTCCGCCTCCGAACAGCCGCGCTCCACCGTGCGGGCCGCGAGCGCGCGGATGCGGGCCTTCACCTTCGCCAGTTCGGTCTGCTCGTCCATGGCGGGAGCGCATAGCACGGCCGAGGCCGGTCCGCGCGATTGACAGGCCGCGCGGCGCGGCGATCCTGTCGGGCACGGGATGGGAACGCAGGGCATGAAGCGCCGAAGCATGATGGCCGCCGCGCTGGCGGGGCTGGCGGCGGGACCGGCCGCGGCGCAGGGCGGGCGGTCGGTGCGGCTGGTGGTGCCGGCCGCGCCGGGGGGCGCGATCGACATCATCGGCCGGCTCTATGCGCCGCGGCTCGCGGCCCGCACCGGACAGAACTGGCTGGTGGAGAACCGCGCCGGCGGCAACAACACCATCGGCGCGGCCGAGGTCGCGCGCAGCGCGCCGGACGGCCAGACCTTCCTGGTGAATGCCGACATCCACCTGATGGGCAGCCGCGTCACCCGCGGGCTCGCCTATGACCCGATGGCGGATTTCGCGCCGATCGGCCGGGTGGCCACCGCGCCGCTGCTGATCGTCGGCCACCCCGAGGCGTCGCGCGCCCGCAGCCTGGCGGAACTGGCCGCGCAGATGCGGCGCGACCCGCGCCACTACACGCTGTCCACCTCCGGCGCGGGGTCGATGGCGCATCTGGCGGCGGAGGGGCTGAAGCGGCGCGTCGGCGCGGCGGAAGCGGTGGTGGCGCATTACCGGGGCACCGCGCCCGCCATCAACGACGTCGTGGCGGGCAACGTGGCGCTGATGGTCGCGCCCCTGCTCTCGGCCCAGCCGCTGGTGCAGGCGGGGCGGCTGCGTGCCTTCGCCGTCACCTCCCCCACCCGCAGCGCCGCCGCGCCGGAGGTGCCGACGGTGGACGAGGCCGGCCTGCCGGGCCTGCACTTCACGCTGTGGTACGCGGTCTGGGCGCCGCGCGGCCTGCCCGCCGTCACCGCCGCCGCGACCGCCCAGGCCCTGCGCGAGATCGGCGCCGAGCCCGAGATCGCGCGCCGCCTGGCGGAGATGGGGGCCGATCCCTTCACCACCGACACGCTGGAGAGCTTCGCCGCCTTCCTGGCGGAGGAGAACGTGAGGAACGGCCGCATCGCCGACGAGGCGGGCATCCAGCCCGAATAAGCCGCACCCGGTCGCCGCAAGGCCAGGCAGCGAGGGCATGACCCCGATGCGCGACCTGCCGATCCTCGTCGCGGGGGGCGGCATCGGCGGACTCGCCGCGGCACTCGGCCTGGCCAGGGCCGGCTTCCGCGTGTCGGTGCTGGAGAAGGCGGCGCAACTCGGCGAGGTGGGCGCGGGCATCCAGCTCGGCCCCAACGCCTTCCACTGCTTCGACCGGCTCGGCATCGGCGACACCGCGCGCGCCATGGCGATCCATGTGGACCGGCTGCGGCTGATGGATGCGCTGACGGCGGAGGAGATCTGCCACATCGACCTCGGCGAGGCGTTCCGCGCGCGCTTCCGCAACCCCTATGCGGTGATCCACCGCGGCGACCTGCACGGGGTCCTGCTGAAGGCCTGCCGCGACCACGCCCTCGTCACGCTGCGCACGGGCGCGGAGGTCGCGGGCTACGAGCAGGAGGGCACGGCGGTCAGCGCCATCCTGGCCGATGGCGGGCGCGTGCCCGGCCGCGCCCTGGTCGGCGCGGACGGGCTGTGGTCCGGCATCCGCCGCCAGCTGGTGGGCGACGGCCCGCCCCGCGTCTCGGGCCACACCACCTATCGCAGCGTGATCCCGACGGAGCATATGCCCGAGGACCTGCGCTGGAACGCCGCGACGCTGTGGGCCGGGCCGAAATGCCACCTCGTCCACTACCCGCTGCAGGGGTGGAAGACCTTCAACCTGGTCGTCACCTGCCACAACGACGCGGCGGAACCGGTGGCCGGCAAGCCGGTGGCGGAGGAGGAGGTCCTGGCCGGCTTCCGCCATGTCCATCCCGTCGCGCAGTCGATCATCCGGCACGGGCGGGACTGGAAGCTCTGGGTGCTGTGCGACCGGGACCCGGTGGAGCGATGGGTGGACGGCCGCGTCGCGCTGCTGGGCGATGCCGCGCATCCGATGCTGCAATACATGGCGCAGGGCGCCTGCATGGCGCTGGAGGACGCGGTCTGCCTCGCCCGGATGATGGCGGCGCATGGGGGCGAGGCGGAGCGCGCGCTGCCGGCCTACAACGCGCGGCGCGCGCTGCGGACCGCGCGGGTGCAGCTCCAGTCCCGCGCGGTGGGGGAACATGTGTACCACCCCGCCGGCGCCCATGCGGCGCTGCGCGATGCCATCATGCGCGCCAAGACCCAGGCGGACTGGCGCGACACCCTCGCCTGGCTCTATGGCGGGGACGATCCGGAATCACAGGGAACCACGACGGCATGAACGACGACCTCGTCGCCCACGCGACGCGCGAGCTGGTGCTCGCCAACCGCATCCTCGCGCGGGAGGACGTGATCGACGATTTCGGCCATGTCTCGCTGCGGCACCCGACGAACCCGGACCGCTACCTGCTGTCGCGCAGCCGCAGCCCGGTGGCGGTGACCAGCGACGACATCATGGAGTTCGAGCTGGACGGCACGCCGGTGGACCAGCGCGGCCGCCGCGTCTACTCGGAACGCGCGATCCACGGCACCATCTACATGGCGCGACCGGATGTGCGGGCGGTGATCCACCACCATGCGCGCGCCATCATCCCCTTCACGGTGACGAAGCTGGTGCTGAAACCCGTCTTCCACATGGGCAGCGTGATGGGCGCGACGGTGCCGGTGTGGGACAGCCAGGACGAGTTCGGCGACACCAACATGCTGGTGGACGACCTGCCGCGCGGCCATTCGCTGGCGCGCGCTCTCGGCCCGCACCGCAGCGTGCTGCTGGCCCGCCACGGCGCCTGCAACGTGGGCCACAACCTGCGCGCCGCCGTCTTCACCGCCGTCTACATGAAGGACAACGCGGCGATGGTCCTGGCGAGCCTGCCGCACGGGCCGGTCAGCTACCTGACCCCGGGCGAGACCGAGAAGACGGCGGCCATGCTGCTGTCCGACATGCCGCTGGCCCGCGCCTGGGACTACTGGCTGACGCGGGCGAACTTCGCCGGGCTGTAGGGGCCGGCCTCAGCCGCACCAGGCCTCGAAGGCCTCGAAGGTGGCGACGGCTCCGTCGACCATCTCCGCGCGCCGGGCGGGGTCGGCGCCGCAGGCCTCGATGGCCGCGCAGCAGTCGCGCCACATGGCGCCGTGCCGCGCGCCATGGCCCAGCAGGAAGCGCCGCCCCTCCTCCCCCGGCGGCAGCAGCCCGTCGAGCGCGCGCGCAAGCTGCTGGCCGCCGAGCGTAGAGCCTTCCGTGACGTAGAGGCAGCCCAGCGCCCGCGCCGCGCTGCCGAGCGGCGGGAGGACCGCGGCCCGCTCCTCCCCCGCAGGCTCGCCGAGCGCGGCGAGGTCGTGGCGGATCAGCGCCGCGCGCCGGCGGGGCCCGAGGTCGATCAGGGCGTCGAGGCCCGGCACCTCCGCCAGCCTCGCCTCGAAGGGCGCGTGGAAGCCCAGCAGCCGGCGCAGCAGCGCGGCGTAGCCCGCGCGGGTGATGCGGCCTTCCGCCAGGTCCCGGAAGCCCGCCATCCCGTGCAGGCGTTCATGCGCCGCGTCGGTCGCGCGCCGCAGCGCCCATCGCGCCGTGCCGTCCGGCATGGCTCAGCCTTCGGCGCCCGGACCCGGACCGCCGGGCGAGAGGTGGCGGGCAAGCAGTTCCAGCACCTCCGCCGTGCGCGCGACGGAGGCGCGGACGCTCTCCAGCATCTCCGGCATGTGCGCCACGTCCACGCCCTCCGCGATCTCGAGCGCGGCGAGCTGCGCGTTCTCCACCACCGAGGTCAGGATGGTCTGGAAGACGATGGCGGCGCCGCTGTCGAGGCCGCGGGCCCGCATCCGGTGGCTTTCGGCGATGCCGTCCTGGAAGCGGCGCCGCGCGGCGTCGGCCGCCTTCCGGTCGCCGAGGTCATTGAACAGGAAGACGAAGCCCAGCACGCGGTCCGGGGCGGAGAAGACCGGGTCCGCGCGCAGCAGCAGCGGGCGGCCCGCGCCCTCGTCGACGGCCAGCCGCACCTCGCCGCGCCAGGAATGGCGGCCCTCGATCACGTCGCGCAGCCGGCGGCGCATCTCGGCCGGGTTGGCGAAAAAGGCCATCACCTGGTCGATGCGCCGCGGCCGCGCGCCGCGCATGCCCGGCACCAGCCTTTCGAACGCGTCGTTGCACAGCGTGATCATGCCGTGCTCGTCGCAGATGACAACCGCCTGGGTGGACAGGCCGACCTGCCGGCGCACCTGCGCCAGCTGGTCCTCGGCGATCAGCATCCGCACGCTGCGGAACTGCATCACCACGTCGCTGACCGTGTCGCCGATCATCCGCGCGGTGGCGGTGTCCTTCAGGGTCCAGGCCTCGGACGTGCCCTCCACCACCTGCTGCCACTGCGCGAAGGACCGCCGGGGCGACAGGTCGCGCGGGTCCTCGCCCACCTGCACGGGCTTGGTCGGGTCGCCGCCCCAGGTGACGGTGCGGGGCTGTTCCGGGCGGAACCAGATCAGGTACTCGCCGGGCTGGGAGGAGACGGGCGTGGCCAGCACCCCCGCCGCCACCGGCGTCAGCGCGCCGAGGCCCGGCGCGTCCCGCCGGAGGGAATTGGTCTGCAGCACCGCCGCGCGCGGCCGGGTGTCGAGCCAGGCGCCGAGGTCGCGCAGATCGGCCGTGCCGGGCACCTCGCCCGCGGTCTGCATGCCGCCTTCGAACAGCAGCGCCGCCCCGCTCGCGCCCAGCGGCTGGAGCAGGGTGGAGGGCGTGTCGAACAGCGCCGCGCGCCAGTCCCCCTCGCGCGTGATGGCCTCGATCATGCGCTGTTCCAGCCGGCGGACGGCGATGTCGGCCTGCGCCTGGACGAAGGACTCGAGCGCGGAGATGCGGGTGGCCAGCGCCTCGGCCAGCAGGTCGCAGGCGGCGCGGGTGGCGAAGGGCGCGTGCCTCGGCGTGTCGTGGTGGCAGGCCAGCAGGCCCCAGAGCCGCCCGCCCACCATGATCGAGCAGACCAGCGACGCCGCCACCCCCATGTTCCGCATGTACTGGACATGCATGGGGGAGACGCTGCGCAGCATGCAGAGCGACATGTCGAGGTCGGCGCCGGTCAGCGGGTTCAGCCGCGGCTCCAGCGGGACGGGCACATAGCCGGCATCCGCCACCATCCGCACGCGGTTGCGCTCGTACAGCCGGCGGGCGATCTGCGGGATGTCGGAAGCGGGGTAGCGGTTGCCCAGGAAGGGTTCCTGGTCCGGGCGCCGGGCCTCGGCGAAGACCTCGCCATGGCCCTCGTCGCCGAAGCGGTAGACCATGACGCGGTCATGCCCGGTCAGGTCGCGCACCAGCCGCGTCGCCTCCTCGCAGAGCGGGCGCAGCGCGTAGGAGCCGAGAATGGCCTGCATCGCCGTCTCGATCCCGCGCGTGATGTCGGGCGCGGGACGCGCCGGCTCGATCTCCACCACCAGCCCGCCGCCGCGCGGGCGGTGCAGCAGCGCGTCGAAGGCGGCGGCGGGGTGGCCCGCCATCAGCCGCAACGCGACCGGCACGCCGTCCAGCGGCTCGATCAGCTTCGGCAGGATGCAGGCGGCCAGGTTCCCGCCGAGGTCGCGCAGCTTGAGGCCGAGCACGCCCCCCGGCAGGCCGAGCATGGCGCCGGCATTGGCGCTGGCCTGCACCACGGCCTGGTCGGGCTCGCGCACCACCAGCAACGCCCCGTGCGGTTGCACGGAGCCGGCGAGGTGGATCTGCTCGCGTTCGCAGTTGGAGAGGTCGGTGCTGCCGAAGGCCGGCAGCGATGCGGGGAAGATCGGCACGCCAGGGGTCACGCGCCGCCCCCCGAATCCTCCAGGTCACGGTGTTCCTGGAACCCGTAACGGTCGAGCTTGGCGTAGAGGCTCTGCCGGCTGAGGCCGAGCGCATCGGCGGCCGCGGTGCGGTTGCCGCCCGCGCCGCGCAGCGCCTGTTCGATGCAGGCGCGTTCCACCACGGCGGCGGTGTTGCGCACCAGGGTCGGCAGCGGCACGCGCCCCATCTCGCGGATCGCGGTGCCGAGCGCGGCGCGCAGCGCGCCCGCCTCGTCGTCCGGCAGGATGCGGCGGGAGATGTCGCGGATCAGCAGCCCGACCACCCGCGCCCTTCCGGCGCCGGCGGCGGTGGCGGAGATCTCGACCTCCGTCTCGGTGCCGAGATTGCCGGTCAGGGTGGTGGCGAAAAGCCGCGCCTCCCCATGCTCGCGCAGGGTGCCGAGCAGCACGGCCGCGTCCATCCCCGGCTGGGCCAGCCAGCGGCCGAGCCTCTCGCCCAGGATGGACGCCTCGGTCCCCGCCTGCGCGAGGTCGAGGAAGGCGCGGTTGGCGCGGCGGATGGCGCCGTCCTCGTCCACCACCGCGAAGGCGTCGGGCAGCGCCTCGATCAGCTCCTCCGTCCGCAGCGGGGCGGCGGGGGGCGCGGCGTCCAGCGGCTCCGGCGTGGCGGCGGTGAGCTGGATGAGGAAGACCGGCCCGGGTTCGCGCGCCATCAGCGAGGCGCGGAGCAGCCAGGGCGCGGCATCGGTGCCGAGATGCAGCAGCGCGCCCGGCGACCGCCCGTGTTCCCGCGCGCGGGACAGCATCTCGCGGAAGGCGGCGCGGTCGCGCGGCGCGACCTCCTGCGAGAAGTCCCAGCCGGGCGCGAGGCCGAGGCCGCGGATGGCGGCGGGGTTGGCCTCGACGATGCGCAACGTCGAGGCGGCCAGCACCAGCACCGCTTCCGACGAGGCGTCGAACAGCAGGCGCGAGCGGGTCTCGATCTCCCGCAGCTTCCAGTAGTCCTGCTCCCGCGCCTGCTGCGCCGCGAGCAGGCGGGACTGCAATTCCGCCACCGCCTGGAGGTTCTTGCCGACCGCGATCAGCCCGGCCTGCCCGCCGAGGCGGACGGTGGTGTATTCGATCGGCAGTTCGAGCCCCGAGGGGAAGCGCTGCGTCACCTGGAGGAAGGCGGAGACGCCGCGGTCGCGCGCATCCTCCATCATCCGGCGCACCTGGCCGCTGGCGATGTCGCCGACCGTCTCGGTCCAGGGGCGCCCGACCCAGGCCTCCGCCGCCTCGGCGGGGATGCTGTCGGAGAAGGAGGCGTCGCGGATCACGCCCTCCCAGTCGAGCATGAGGGTGACGTCGGGCTGGGTGATCGCAACGCGGGTCATGGCTGGACGTCCGATGGGGAGCAGACCGGCTCTCGGGGCCGGGCGGCCCCGCATCCCCGGCCTGCAACGTCTTGGCCGACGATACACCTGAATTGCGTCCGGCGAAGCCCCACGTCAATGCGTCCTGACAAGAATTTCGCGGCAATGCTCAAGGTGTTGCTGGAATCTCACCATTGAGTATCGAGTGCCAGCGGGTGTCCAGATCGCTTGACACTCGTGGCCAGGCCGCCTTGAGTGCGGGGATGCGCGCAGGAGACCTCCCCGTCGTGGTCATCGGCGCCGGCATGGGCGGCCTGGCCGCCGCCCTGCTGCTCGCCGCGCAGGGGCGCGGGGTGGTGGTGCTGGAACGCGCGCCGCGGCCCGGCGGCAAGATCCGCCGCGTGGAGGCGGGGGGCGCGGAGGTGGAGGCCGGCCCCGCGCTGCTGACGCTGCGCGACGTGTTCGAGGCAATCTTCGATGCGGCCGGCGCCAGCCTCGACGCGCATGTGGCGCTGCGGCCCGAGGCGATGCTGGGCCGCCACGTCTTCGCCGACGGCACGCGGCTCGACCTTCCGGCGGACCAGGGGGCGGCGGCGGAGGCGATCGGCGGCTTCGCCGGCGCGGCGGCGGCGCGCGGCTTCCTCGATTTCTGCGCGCGGGCGGCGCGCATCCATGCCGCGCTCGATGCCCCCTTCCTGCGGTCGCAGCGCCCCGGCGCCGCGCGCTTCGCCGCCGCCGCGGGGCTGCGCGGGATGCTCGGCGCCGCCCCCTTCGGCACGCTGTGGGACGCGCTGGGCGGGCATTTCGCCGACACCCGGCTGCGCCAGGTCTTCGCGCGGGCGGCCGCCTATGTCGGCACCTCGCCCTTGCAGGCGCCGGCCACGCTGATGCTCGTCTCCCATGTCGAGCGCATGGGCACCTGGCGGGTCGAGGGCGGCATGGGCCGGCTGGTGGCGGCGCTGGAGGCGCTGGCGCGGGCGAAGGGCGCGGCCTTCCGCTACGGCGCGGAGGTGCGCGAGGTGGTGGCGCGGTCCGGCCGTGCCGCGGGAGTGCGGCTGGCGGATGGCGAGGTGGTGGCGGCGCGCGCGGTGATCGCCAATGCCGATGTCGCCTCCCTCGGCGCCGGCAGGCTCGGCGCCGCGGCGGCGCGGGCGGTGGGGGAGGTGCCGGTCGCGCGGCGCTCCTTCTCGGCGGTCACCTGGGCGATGCGCGCCGCGGTGGCGGGCGGGCCGCCGGCGGCGCAGACGGTGTTCCACCCGGCGGACCCGGCCGCGGAATACGCCGATCTCGGCTATCGCGGCCGGCTGCCCGCGGCGCCGGGCGTGACGCTCTGGGCGCAGGACCGCAGGGAGGGCGATGCGCCGCCACCGGGCGCGGCGGAACGCCTGCTCGCGATGGTGTCGGCGCCGGCGCGGGCGGACCTGCGGCCCCTGCCCCCCACCGCGCTCGCGGCCTGCGAGGCCGCGGCCTTCGGCCTGATGCGCCGCGGCGGGGTGGAGATCCTGCGTGACCCGGCGGCCGAGGTGGTGACCACCCCCGACGACTTCGAGCACCTGTTCCCCGGCACCGGCGGCGCGCTCTACGGCCCCGCGGTGCAGGGCTGGCAGGCGGCCTTCAGCCGGCCCGCCGCCTGGACGAAGCTGCCGGGCCTCTACCTCGCGGGGGGCGGCACGCATCCCGGGGCGGGGGTGGCGATGGCGGCGCTGTCGGGGCGGCTGGCGGCGCAGCGCGTGATCGGGGATGGCGGATGACGGACTGGGCCTTCGACAAGGCGGTGGCGAAGCGCGGCTATGCCTGGTGGTATGTCGACGCGCTGTCGGATGACGGGCGGCACGGCATCACCGTGATCGCCTTCATCGGCACCGTCTTCTCCCCCTGGTACGCGCTGGCGCGGATGGCGGAAGGCGGCACGGGCGGCGACCCGCAGGACCATTGCTGCCTGAACGTCGCACTGTACGGGGCGCCGAGGCGCTGGGCGATGACCGACCGCCGCCGCGGGGCACTGCGCCGTGGGCCGGACTTCCTCCAGATCGGGCCGAGCGGCCTGGAATGGGACGGCAACGCGCTGACCATCCGGATCGAGGAGGTGACGGCGCCCTTCCCCTCGCGCCTGCGCGGGGTGGTGCGGGTGGTGCCGCGCGCCGTCTCGACCCGCCGCTTCGTGCTGGATTCCGACGGCCGCCACCACTGGCAGCCCATCGCCGCGCGGTCGCGGGTGGAGGTGGCGCTGGAAAGCCCGGCGCTGCGTTGGTCCGGCCCGGCCTATTTCGACACCAACGAGGGCACGGCGCCGCTGGAGCAGGATTTCCGGGAATGGGACTGGTGCCGCGCCCCGATGGAGCGGGAGACGGCCATCCTCTACAACGCGCAGCGGCGGGACGGCACGGCGCAGTCCCTGGCGCTGCGCGTCACCGATGACGGGCGGGTCGAGGACGTGGAGCCGCCGCCCGAGCGGCGCATGAAGCGCACGCTGTGGCGCATCGCGCGGCCCACGCGGTCGGAAGGCGCGGCGGAGGTGGTGCGCACCCTGGTGGATGCGCCCTTCTACTCGCGGTCCGAGATCCGCACCCGCCTGCTGGGCCAGGACGCGACGGCGGTGCATGAGAGCCTGTCGCTCGACCGCTTCCGCTCTCCCGCCATGTTCGCGATGCTGCCCTTCCGCGTGCCGCGGCCGCTGCGATAGGCTCCTGCCCTCACGCCCCCTTCGGGCGGAAGGCCACGCAGACGGCGGGGTCGGTCTCCAGCCGCGGACCGCCGATCAGGTCGATGCAGTAGGGGATGGCGGGGAAGACCGCATCCAGGCAGTCGTCGATCGCGCTCGGCTTGCCGGGAAGGTTGAGGATGAGGCTGCGGCCGCGCGTGCCCGCGACCTGGCGCGACAGGATGGCGGTGGGCACGACGCGCAGCGAGGCGGCGCGCATCTGCTCCCCGAAGCCGGGCAGCATCCTCTCGCACACCGCCTCCGTCGCCTCCGGCGTCACGTCGCGCGGCGCGGGGCCGGTGCCGCCGGTGGTGACGACCAGCGCGCAGCCCTCGGCGTCCGCAAGCTCCCGCAGCGCCGCCTCGATCTCCGGCCGCTCGTCCGGCACCAGGCGCCGCACCGCGCGCCAGGGGGAGGCGAGGATGCGGGCGAGCGCGGCCTCGATGGCCGGCCCGCCGCGGTCCTCGTAGATGCCGCGGCTCGCGCGGTCGGAGACGGTGACGACCCCGATCGGAACCGCGTCCACCGCTCAGGCCTCGAAGCGGGGGAACAGGATGTTGTTCTCGATGTGCATGTGCTCCACCAGGTCGTCGGCCAGCTTGCGCGTGCCGGCATAGAGCGCGCGCCAGCTGTTGCAGGCGCCCGCCGGCGGCACGCCGCCCGTCGTCAGGCGGTCGAGCGCGCGGAGGTGTTCCGCGTGGCCGTCATGCTCGTGGCGCATCATGCCGATCGGGTGGGTGATCATCGGGTGGCCGCCGCGCCGCATCAGCGGGAACAGCACCCCCTCCTCCTTCGCCATGTGGTCGCCGAGCTCGGCCTCCATGGCGGAGAGCAGCTCGGCCAGGCCGTGCGGCGCCTCCTCGCGGTCGCCATGCACCGCCTCCACGCGGCGGGCCAGGCGGATCAGCTCCGGCAACTCGCGCCGGTGGGTCGCGTGGTAGCGCCCCTCGATCAGGTCGATCAGCGCCTCCGTCTCCTGCGGGGCCTCGGCCGCGGCGGGGGCGAGGGCGGCGAGGTCGGCCTCGATCTCCGCCAGCGGCGCGCCGCGACGGGCCGAGGCCTCGGCCAGCGAGGCGCCTCCGCCGCAGCAGAAATCCAGCTTGTGGCGGCGGAAGATGGCGGTGGCGCCGGGCAGGCTCACGGCGATCTCGCCGAGGCTGCGGGCGGCGAAGCCGGGGTCGAGGGCGGCTTGCGCGGTCATGCGGATGGTCCTTGCGCGGGGCGGGGCGGAAGCTGCAGCGGGATGAGCCCCATCTCCAGGCTGCGGGCGATGCGGCGCGCGCGTTCGAGCATGTGCGCGGCGCCCGCCTCGGTGAAGCAGGCGCGGGCCGTGCGCTCGAACAGCGCGAGCCAGCGGGCGAAATGGGCGGGGGTGAGCGCGAGCGCGCGATGCGCCTGCATCGGCTGCCCGTGATAGCCGCCGGTCATCAGCGCGACCGAGGACCAGAAGCTTTTCAGGTTCGCGATGTGCCCTTCCCAGTCGGCGACGCCGGCGAAGGCGGGACCGAGCACCTCATCCTCCCGCGCGGCACCGTAGAAGGCGCGCAGGAAGGCCTCGATCGAGACCTCGTCGAGGCCGGTGCGCGCGGTGACCTCGGCGGTCAGGGCGGCGCGGCGTTCGGCGGTTTCGGGGAAGGCGATGGACGGGTTCAAACTGGTATCTCCAATGCCAGTTACTTTGGCCAGGGATCGTGGTATCGTCAATACCAGTTTGAGGGAAACCCGCCGCTTGCGCCTCCTCGCCTCCACCGATTTCGCGCTGCGCGTCCTGCTGCGCCTGGCGGCCGACCCGGCGCGCCACCGCAGCACGGAGGTGCTGGCCGGGGAGACCGGCGTGCCGCGCAATCACCTCCACAAGATCGTGCAGGAGCTGGCGGAGGCCGGGCTGGTGCGGACCATCCGCGGCGCGCGCGGCGGGGTGATGCTGGCCGTGCCGCCGGACGCGATCAGGCTGGGTGCGGTGGTGCGCCGGCTGGAACGCGCGCAGGTGCTGGTGGAGTGCTTCCGCCCCGATGGCGGCGCCTGCTGCCTGCTGCCCGAATGCCGCCTGCGCGGCGCCCTGGGCGGGGCGCGGGAGGCGTTCCTGCGCGACCTGGACCGGACGACGCTGGCGGATTGCGTGGGCGGGGCCGCCTCACCCGTGCCCGTCCTGTAGATCTTCCCCCTCGAACCAGCCGACATCGAGGGTCGCGACCTCCCCGAAGGGCACGCGCCGGCGCGCCGCTTCGCGCAGGATCGGCCAGGCGGTCCAGGGCATCGACAGCAGCGGCCAGGGGTCGCGCGCGTTCCAGCACGCATCGGGCGTGGTCAGCAGGTGGCGGAGATTGGCCCCGAAGCCGCCGCCGCGCCGGAACAGGGACAGCTGCGTCTCCGTCAGGCAGGACCAGAACTGCTGCAGCCGCGCCTGCGGGCGGAAGCGGATCGGCGGGGCGTCGGCGGGCGAGAGGATGGCGCGCACCAGGTCGCGCGGGTCCAGGAAGTGCAGGCCGCTGGTGGTGCGCGGGTTGCATTCGATGCCGAAGGGCCGGCCCGACGCATCGACGCGCAGGTCGAAGGAGATGAAGCCGGACCAGCCGAGGCCCGCCACCGCGCGGTCGATCCAGGACTCGACCGCCGGATGCGCCACGCGTTCGAAGGCGATGGCGACGGTGCCGCCGAACTGCACGCCGCGATAGACCGCGGTGCCGAGCACGCGGCCCCCATGCGCCAGCGTGCAGGAGCTGAACTCCTCCCCCGCCACGAAGCGCTGCACCACGGCCGGCGCCCGAGGGTCCGGCTCCGGCAGGGCCGCGCCCTCGGCCAGCACGCGCACCCCGCGGCCCGAGCAGGAATGGACGGGCTTCACCACCACCCGCCCCCGCGCCGCCAGCCCCCGCGCGGCCGCGCTGCCGAGCGGCGCGGTGTCCGGCACCGGGACGCCGATGCGGCGCATGGCGTCGACGAAGCGGGCCTTGTCGTGCATCTCCAGCACGCGGTCGGGCGGCATGGCCAGCACCCGCGTGGCGGCGCCGAGCAGGGCGGGCAGGTGCGCGACATGCAGCGCCTCCTCCGAGACGGGGATGACGAGCTCCGCCCCCTCCTCCCGCACGACCGCGGCCAGCGCTTCGAGATAGGCGCGCCTGCCCGCGGCGGGGGGCGGCACGCCGACCGAACGCGCGACGCTGCGCGACGCGCCGCAGAGATGCCGCGCATGCGGCTCCGCCACCACCACCCGCCAGCCCTCCGCCGCGAAGCCACGCGCGAGGTCGAGCGCCTTGGGCAGCCGGCCGAGGGTGAGCAGGACGGTGCGGGGCATGGCGCCGGTCAGGCGCGCCGCACGCGGCACATCACCTGTTCCGCCGGGCGCGTGGTCAGCCGCGCGGCGGGGCGGATGCGTGCCGGCGCGTCGAGCGCGAAGTCGAAGCGGCGGAACAGGCGCGCGATCAGCAGCACCGCCTCCACCGTCGCGAAGGCGGCGCCGGCGCAGATGCGCGGGCCGGTGCCGAAGGGGATGTAGGCGCCGGGCACCATCGCCGCCTCGCGCTCCGGGGCGAAGCGGTCGGGGTCGAAGGCGTGCGGGTCGCGCCAGTAGCGCCGGTGGCGGTGCATCACCCAGGGCGCCACCATGACCAGCGCGCCCCGGCGGATGCGCCTGCCGCCGAGCACCGTCTCCTCCATCGCCACGCGCGGCAGGAAGGTGATGGGGGGGTAGAGGCGCAGCGTCTCGCGGAAGATGTTGCGGGCGAAGGGCATGCGCTTCGTGTGCTCGAAGGTGACCGGACCGCCGCCGGTGACCGCCTCCACCTCCGCGCGCAGCCGCGCGACCAGGGCGGGCTGGCCGGCCAGCAGCAGGAACACCCAGGTCAGCGCGCTCGCGCTCGTCTCGTGCCCCGCGAGGAACAGCACGCCGAGCTGGTCGACCAGCTCCTCCCGCGTGAAGGCGGGACGGCCGGCCTCGTCCCGCGCCGCCACCACCTGCGCCGCGATGTCGTCGAAGCGCGCGCCGGCGGCGAGGTGCGTGTCCAGCAATTCGCCGAGGTGCCCGCGGATCAGCCGGCAGGCCTCCAGCACATGCGCGCGCTGGGGGATGCGCGTCCAGGCCCGGTCGAGGATGAGGCGGCGGATCTCCACCTGCGCCACGCTGCGTTCGAAGGCGGTGAAGGCGTCGAACACGTCATGCGCGGTCCGCGTCGCGAGCGTGGTGGAGAAGACGGTGCGGCAGATGATGTCCGCCGTCAGGTGGCTCATCAGCAGGTCGAGCGAGAAGGCCTCGCCGCTTTCCGCCCGGCGGTGCAGCTCCTCCTCCGCCGCGTCGCAGCCGGCTTCCATGGCGGGGAAGGCGCGGTTGACGCGCATCAGCGTCAGCGCCGGGTCGATGGCCCGGCGCTGCGCCCGCCAGCGTTCGCCCGAGGAGACGAAGATGCTGTCGCCGATCAGCGGCTCCAACGCGTTCACCATCAGGTCGGACTTGGGCAGGATGCCGTCGGGGTCCGACAGGACGTGGCGCACCAGCACGGGGTCGTTGACGATCACGGTGGACCGCCGCGACCAGCCGAGCGTGCCGATCGGGACATCGTAGGCCCGGGCCGGGAGCAGGCCGAGCAGGTTGCCCTCCCCCTGCAGCAGCTGCCTGACCAGGGCGATGACGGCCGGGCGCGGCGCCGGATGCGGCGGGGTGAAGGGCATCCAGGGCGGGTCCGCCCTGCCCGGGGCTTCGATCATGTCCATCGCGGCAACCACCCGGCCATCTGGCCGCCTCATCCACCCCATTCGGCTTCTTTACACTTCGAAGTGTCAAGTGGCATTGTCACCCGGACGGAAGCGAGGCGGGCGATGCTGCTGCTGTTCGACACGCTGATCGCGCTCCACATCGTCACCGGCCTGACCGGCGCGGTCGCCTTCTGGGTGCCGGTGATCGGCCGGAAGGGCGGCGCGGGCCACCGGAAATGGGGCCGCGTCTTCTGCGTGGCGCTGATGGCCACCGGCTGCTTCGCCCTGGCGATGAGCCTGCTGACGCTGGTCGACCCGCTGGCGACGCATCCGCACCTGGCCGGGCGGTTCGAGCCGTCCTTCATCCGCGGCATCTTCGGGTGGATGATGCTGCACACCGCCATCCTGACGCTGAACCTGACCTGGTATGGCTGGCTCTGCGTCCGCAACCGCGGCGACCAGGGGCGCAACCGCACGCCGCTCAACCTGGCGCTGCAGCCGCTGGTCATCGCGGCGGCCATCGCCTGCGCCGTCGATGGCTGGCTGATCGGCCAGAAGCTGATGATCGGCATCGCGGTGGTCGGCGTCGCGACGGGGCTGACCAACCTGTGGTTCCTGGCGCGGCCGCGCCCCGCGCGCGAGGACTGGTTGAAGGAGCATGTGAAGGCGCTCGTCGGCGCCGGCATCTCGGTCTACACGGCCTTCATGGCCTTCGGCTCGGTGCGGATCCTGCCCGAGCTGGCGCTGCACCCGGCGATGTGGTCGGCGCCGCTTGCCGTCGGGCTGGCCCTCATCATCTGGCACCGCCTGGCGATCGACCGCGCGGCGCGGCGCCTGCGGCGCGGGCGGGTGGAGGCGGCGGCCTGAGCACGCCCCATGTGGTGGTGGTCGGCGCCGGCATCGGCGGGCTCGCCGCCGCGGCGGACCTCGCCCGCCGCGGCGCGCGCGTCACGGTGCTGGAACGCGCGGCGGCGGCCGGGGGCAAGATGCGGCAGCTGGCGCCGCCGGGCTCGGCCGGCATCGATGCGGGCCCCACCGTCTTCACCATGCGCTGGATCTTCGAAGGGCTGTTCGCCGATGCCGGCCGCAGCCTCGGGGATGCGCTGGAACTGGTGCCGGCCTCGGTGCTGGCGCGCCATGCCTGGCGGGCGGGCGGCAGGCTGGACCTACACGCCGATGTCGCGCGGTCCGCCGAGGCGATCGGCGATTTCGCCGGCGCGGCGGATGCGCGGGGCTACCGGGAGTTCGTGGCGCGCGCCGCGGACATCCACCGCACGCTGCTGGCCCCCTTCATCGCGGCCGAACGGCCTTCCCCTGCGGAGCTTGTCCGCCGCGTCGGGTTCGCGCGGCTCGACGCGCTGTGGCGGACGGCGCCGTGGCGGACCATGTGGGGCGCGCTCGGCGATCACTTCCGCGACCCGCGGCTGCACCAGCTCTTCGGCCGCTATGCCACCTATTGCGGCTGTTCGCCCTTCCTGGCGCCGGCGACGCTGATGCTGGTCGCGCATGTCGAGCAGGAGGGCGTGTGGCTGGTGCGCGGCGGCATGGTGCGGGTGGCGCGCGCGATCCAGGCGCTGGCCGAGGCGCAGGGCGCCGCCTTCCGCTTCGGCGCGCATGTCGCGCGGATCGAGGCGCAGGGCGGGCGCGCGACCGGCGTGACGCTGGCCGATGGCGAGCGCATCGCGGCGGATGCCGTGCTGTTCAACGGCGATGCCGGCGCACTGGCGCAGGGCCTGCTGGGCGGCGCCGCGCGCGGCGCCGCGGCCGCGGTGCCGCGCGCGGCGCGGTCGCTCTCCGCCGTCACCTGGTGCGTGCGGGGCGAAGCCGCGGGCTTCCCGCTGCACCACCACAACGTCTTCTTCGCCGAGGACTACGCCGGGGAGTTCGAGGCGGTGTTCCGCCGCCGCACCATCGCCGCCGCGCCGACCGTCTATCTCTGCGCCCAGGACCGCGGCGTGGGGGAGGTTGCGCCCGGCACGCCGGAACGCATGCTGCTGCTGGTCAACGCGCCGCCGGATGGCGACCTGCGGGACATGGCGCCCGACCTGCCCGACCTGGCCGGGCGCGCCCTGGCCCTGCTGCGCGACTGCGGGCTCGGGCTGCGGCTGGACGGCGCGGTCGTCACCACCCCGGCGGGCTTCGACGCGCTGCTGCCCGGCACGGGCGGCGCGCTCTATGGCCGCGCGAGCCATGGCGCGACCGGCACCTTCGCACGGCCCGGCGCGGCGTCGCGGCTGGCGGGGCTGTACTGCGCGGGCGGGTCGGTGCATCCGGGGCCGGGCATCCCGATGGCCGCGATGTCCGGGCGGCTCGCCGCCGCGCGGATCCTGGAGGACCTGTCCGGCCGCGCCCGCCGCGTGGTGGCGCTGCCGGTGCCTACCGCCTGAACTCGGCCCCCGCCGGCACCAGCCGGTCCAGGATGCGGGCCGAGGAGACGACGCCCGGCACCCCGGCCCCGGGATGCGTGCCCGCGCCGACGAGGTAGAGGCCCTCCACCTCCTCGCTGCGGTTGTGTGGGCGGAACCAGGCGGACTGGAACAGCTGCGGCTCCAGCGAGAAGGCGGCGCCGTTCACCGACAGCAGCCGGTCGCGGAAATCCTGCGGCGTCAGCAGCCGCGAGGTGGCGATGCAGCCGCCGAGCCCGGGCAGCACCGTCGCCTCCAGCCGGGTCTGGATGGCGGCGCGGTAGGGTTCGGCCATCGCCGCCCAGTCGGTCCCGCTGCCGAGATGCGGCACGGGGGCGAGCACGTAGAAGGCATCGCAGCCAGGCGGCGCGAGGGAGGGATCGGTCGCGGTCGGCCGGTGCAGGTAGAGCGAGAAGTCCTTCGCCAGCCGCTTGCGGCCGAAGATGTCGCGCAGCAGTTCCTCGTACCGCGGGCCGAGGACCATGGTGTGGTGGTGCACGTCGTCGAAGCGGCGCGTGGTGCCGAAATACCAGACGAAGAGCGACATGGAGTAGCGCGCGCGGGCCACCCGGCGGTCGGTCCAGCGGCGGCGCGGATGCCGCGCGAGCAGCTTCGAATAGGTCCAGCCGACATCGGCGTTGGACACCACGATATCGGCTTCCACCGCCTCGCCCGAGGCAAGCCGCACGCCGCTGGCGCGGCCGCCCGAGGTGGTGATCTCCGTCACCTCGGCGTTGCAGCGGACCACGCCGCCCTGGCCCGCGATCAGCCCCGCCATGCCGCGCACCAGCGCACCCATGCCGCCCATCGCGTAATGCACGCCGTGCAGCCGTTCCAGATGCGCGATCAGGCAGTAATAGGCTGTCGTGGTCAGCGGGTTGCCGCCGATCAACAGCGGGTGGAAGCTGAAGGCGATGCGCAGCTTCGGGTCCTTGAAGTAGTCCCCCACCTTCGCATGCACGGTGCGCCAGCCGCCCAGCCGCAGCATCGCCGGCGCCGCCGCCAGCAGCGTGGACAGCCGGTGGAAGGGGCGGTCCGCCAGTTCGCCGAAGGCGACGTCGTAGATGCGTTCGCTGTCGCGCAGGAAACGGTCGAAGCCCGCCACGTCGCCAGGTGCGATGCGCGCCACCTCGCGCCGGGTCTCGGCGGGGTCGGCGGCGCAGGACATCACTGTGCCGTCGTCGAAGCGGATCCGGTAGAAGGGGTCCACCGCGCGCAGGTCCACATCCTCCGCCATGCGCCGCCCGCACAGCGTCCACAGCTCCTCCAGCAGGTATGGCGCGGTGATGATGGTGGGGCCGGCATCGAAGGTGTAGCCGTCCTGCCGGTGGACATAGGCGCGCCCGCCGGGTGCATCCAGCTTCTCCAGCACCGTCACGCGCCAGCCGCGCGCGCCCAGCCGGATGGCCGCGGCCAGCCCGCCGAAGCCCGACCCGATCACCACCGCATGCGGCCGGCGATCCGCCGCGCCCTGCAGCCGATGCATCTGCGTCCCGTCCATCATGCTGCGGCCGATGCCCCTGCCCGAGGAGGCGGAGATGCGCCGCGCCGCCCGGTCACGCCAGGCCGAGCGTGGCCGCCGCCAGCGCCAGGTAGCGCCCCGTCTTGGCGACGGCGACGAGGAGGAGGAAGGTCCAGAACGGCTCCCGCAGCACGCCCGCGACGACCGTCAGCGGGTCGCCCACCAGCGGCGCCCAGCTCAGCAGCAGCGACCAGCGGCCGAAGCGGCGGTACCAGCCCTCCGCCCGCAGCAGGGCATCCGGCTTCACCGGGAACCAGCGCCGGCCGCGAAGCCTCTCCACCGCGCGGCCGAGCGCCCAGTTGAGGCAGGAGCCGAGCGTGTTGCCGATGCTTGCCACCAGCACCAGCAGCCAGGGCGGATGGTCGCCGAGCAGCAGCAGCGCCACCAGCACCGGCTCCGACTGCATCGGCAGGATCGACGCGGCGCCGAATGCCGCCAGGAACAGCCCGCCCAGGATCGCGACCTCGCCCATGCCACCCCACAAGGCGTGAAGCGGCCGGGCCGCCCCCTGCGGGGGCGCCCGGCCGCGAAGCCCGCGGAGGATAGGGCAGGGTCAGCGTGGCGTCGCCTCCGCCGCGCGGAGCGGACCCGTCGTCACCAGGTTGAGCTCCGGATAGTCCCGCGCCATGGGTGCGCCGAGGAAGGGCCGGTTCACGCCCTGGTGGCAGGTCGCGCAGTTCACCTTCAGCGCGTCGCCCATGACGCCGAGCCGCGGGTGGTTCGGCCCCTCCGCCGGTCCGCGCGGATTGGCGGCCCATTGCGGCGTCAGCGGCTCGATGTAGTCGCGGTTGATGGTCCGCGCCATGCGGATGCCGTGCCAGGCGGTCAGGCGCTGCGGCGGGCTCTGCTCCCACACCGAGAAGGCGCGGCTGTTGTGGCAGAAGGTGCAGTTCACGCCGAGCGCCTGCGACATGGACGTCATCAGCGCATAGGTCCACTCCGTCCGCATCACGTCGGTCGGGTTGGTGCCGGGCAGCGAGGTGCGGCTGATGTTGCGGATGTTGTGGTCGCCCAGCAGGAAGGGCGTGTAGGGGTCGGCGGGCAGCGAGCTCTGGTTCACGTTCGGCGCGGGGTGGTTCTGCCCGCGCGGCGCCTGCAGGCCGGCGCGGCTGGTGGGGGCCGTCGACCACACCTGCTGCGGCACCGCATTGCCGCGGTGGCAGGTGTAGCAGGTGACCCCCGCCTGGCCGACATGCGCCGACCAGTCGACGTTGATGGTGCGGTTCATCTGCAGCATCCGCCGCGCGACCACCTTCGTGTAGACCTCGTCCGAGGCGAGGTTCTCGGGGTTGTGGCAGTAGTTGCAGCCCTGGCTGGGCGAGATCCACTCCGTCATCGCCTGCATGATGCGGCCGAACTGCGCGGCGCTGAGCTCGCCGAGAACCTGCACGTTCTCGAAGATCTCGGACGCCTTCGGGCCGTCCGTGTCGGCGGGGTCGGGCGCGTCCGGCACCCGGTTGGCGGCGATCCGGGCCGGCGCCAGGCGCGGGTTCTGCAGCTGCTCCATCCCCGTGCCGCGGAAGCCGTTCTGCGTGGTGACCACCGGCGGCCGCTCGAAGGTGAGCAGGCAGATGACGGCGACGAGCAGTCCCGTGAGGACGAGCAGCGCCTTGCTGGTGAGGCTCATCGCGGGGCTCCTTGCAGGGCGGCGGCCGGGTCGGCGATCGGTGCCCAGAGCTGCGGGTAGGCGGGCGCGAAGTGGCGGTCCACCGCCCAGAGGTACCAGTTGTCCACCACGGTCCCGGTCAGCAGGATGCCGATGCCGCCGGTGACGGGGCAGAGCACCGCGAACCACCAGGCCCAGCGGTGGATGCTCTCGAATGTGGCGTTGAAGCCCATCGTCCAGCGCCAGAACAGCGCACCGCGTTCGGCGGCCGTGCCGCGGTCGAGCGTCAGCTCGATCTCGCGTTCGCCGCCGTAGCGGCCGAGCGCGAGGATGGTCGCCCCGTGCATGGCGAACAGCAGCACCGAGCCGTAGAGGAACACGATCGAGAGCGCGTGGAACGGGTTGTAGAACAGGTTGCCGTAGCGGATGGAGAAGGCGGCCGTCCAGTCGAGATGGGGGAAGATGCCGAAGGGCACCGCCTCGCTCCAGCGGCCCATCAGGATCGGGCGGATGAAGCCGAGCACGAGATAGAGCCAGATCGCGCCCGCGAAGGCCCAGGCCACATGCGTCCCCATGCCGAGCTGCCGCGCGCGGCGATAGGTGCGCGCCCACCACAGCAGGATCGACACGGTCAGGAAGAAGCCGGCCACCAGCCACCAGCCGCCCTCGCGCATCGGCGGGATTCGAAGCCCGTACTGCGCCGGCGGCGGCTCGAGCGCGAGCCAGAAGAGCTGGCGGACGAACTGGAGGATGTTCCAGTTGACCGAGGCCCACATGTTCAGCCCGATGATGACGAAGGCGACCGTGCCGAAGAAGATCGACAGGATGCCGAGCGCGCCGAGATAGATCGGCCCGATCTGCGCGTCGCCGAACTTGCCGGCCAGGCGCGAGAAGCGCGCCCCCCCCTCGCGCGGGATGTCGTCGGGCGGGAGGGATACGCCGGGATAGGCCGGCGCGCTCGCCTGGATGCGGGTGAAGATGTTCTGGTAGGTGGCGGTCATCGCGGCGGCCTCCTCAGTTCCAGACCGGCAGGTTGAGCCACCAGCCCCACCATTCCGGCCAGCCACGGGTCCAGAATGGGCCGCTGATGACGATGCAGACCGCGCTCCAGAACCCGGCCGACAGCGCCAGGAACAGGCCGAGGCGGTGGATGCCCAGCGTGCCGATCGAATAGCCGATCAGGTCGCGGAAGAAGGTGTTCTCGTGCTCGGCGGTCTTCACCGGCTCGCCCTTCGGCGGGTTCAGCGCCGACAGCACCAGCGCGCCGTGCAGCGACAGCGCCAGCACGGTGGTGAAGAAGAAGGTCACCGCGATCATGTGCGCGGGGTTGTAGTGGAAATGCAGGTGCTGGTAGCCGACATTCGACACCCAATCGAGGTGGCTCCAGATGCCGTAGGGGAAGCCGTGCCCCCAGGCGCCCATCAGCACGGGCCGGACCACCACCAGCGTGATGTAGGCGAAGACCGCGACGCCGTAGGCCACCGGGATGTGGTAGCCCATGCCGAGCTTGCGGCTGATCTCCGCCTGGCGCAGCGCCCAGGAGACGAAGGCGCCGATCGCGCAGATGGTGATCCACTGCCAAAGCCCGCCCGCGCGCATCGGCGCGAGGCGGAGCCCGTAGCTGAGATCGGGCGGGGCGATGTTGATGAGCCAGGGATTGAAGGTGCCCTGGATCGCCGCGCCGTAGAGGATCAGGCCGGTGCCGAGGAAGGTGAAGAAGGCCGTCGTGACCCCGAAGAACCCGACCCAGAAGGGCCCGATCCAGAAGTCGAACAGGTCTCCCCCGACCAGGGTGCCCCCGCGGACCCGGTATTTTCGTTCGAAGGTCAGCATCGCCATGGGTTCACGCTCCCTTGGGCCGGGCAACGGCCCGCCTGTTGCCGTGTCGTGTTCCTCGGCAGCGGGCGAGGCCCGCTGCGCTTGCCTCGCCCACTGCCGTGGTGCGACACCGGCGTCGTCCGCCTACCTTCCGACGGGCTGGCCCGGGGTGAAGGTCGGCGTCGTCGCGCACCACCCGAGGTGGTCGCAGTAGCGGGGCGAGCTGAGCACCACGAAGTGGATCAGCAGCGCCACGGTGATCACCGCGACCATCGCCAGGAACAGCGACCGCCGGGGGTCCACCACCATCCAGATCTTATGCAAGGTCTGTCTCTCCTCGTGCCGTTGCGCGGATCAGAAGAAGCGCCAGTCCGGCGGGACCACGGAATTCCCGTAGACCAGCGGGCGCCACAGCCAGACCAGCACATGCGCGCCCATCGAGGCGAAGACCGAGAAGGCCCACCCCTGGATCAGCAGGCGGTGGATCTCTCGTGCCTCGCCCTCGGTCAGGCCGGTTCTTGAACCTTCGGCCATGCGTTGGACCTCCTATTGCCTTTCGGCCGTTACCGCGCTGATCCCGCGCGGCAGGGAGCCGGGGCGAATCCTTGCCCTGGCCGATCCGCCCGCACCCGCCACCGGCGCGAAGGCCGGGGCGGACGGGGCGGGACCGTTGGTGGGGACGGGGGCCGTCATGCGACGGGTTCCGCCAGCGTGCGGGTGACGCGGTCCGCCGTCACGCGCGGTTCGGCCGCGCCGCGGGCGGCGCGCTCGATCCTCTCGCGCAGGCGCTTCGCGGCGGAGATGCGCAGCAGGAAGGGCTCGCCCTCGACATGCGCGTCGAGCAGCCGCACCGCATCCTCGTCCCACGGCTCCGCCGCGCGCAGCGGCGTCGCCTCGACGCGGTCGAGGTCGGTGCCGAGCGGCAGGATGTGGAAGAGCGCGTCGAACAGCGCGTTGCAGTATTCCTGCACGACATAGGTCGCGCCGGCATAGCCCATGAAGGGCGTGCCGGTGGCGCGGCGGATGATGGCGCCCGGGAAGCTGGCCGGGATGTAGGTGGCGCGGCTTCGAAGTTCGGCCGCGTACATCCGTTCGTTGTAGCTGCCGAAGAGGACGAGCGGCGGGGTGGCCCTCATCGCCTCCCGCACCGCGGCGTTGTCCGGCTTCTCGCCGGGGCGGCGGGCGAAGGCGAAGGCGCAGGGCACGCCCATTTCCTCGCCCAGGAAACGCTGCAGGCCGCGCGCGTAGGTCTCCGTCGCGACCACGGCGAAGCTGGCGGTCGCGAAGAAGTCCTGCGTGACGCTGCGCCAGAGATCCCAGAGCGGCTTGATGGTGGTGTGCTTCTCGCGCTCGATGAAGGGCTCGGGGTCGAGGCCGGTCAGTTCGCCGAGCTTGCGGAGGAAGCTGGTCGTGGCGAACAGGCCGACCGGCGCGCGCAGCCAGGGGCGGTCCAGCTCCTCGCACAGCCTGCTGCCGAACTCGCGGTACATGCAGATGTTCACGTCCGCGTCCGGCAGCCGCGCGATGTCCTCGACATGGCTGCCCAGCGGGAAGACCAGGTTCACCTCGCAGCCGATACCCTCGACCAGGCGGCGGATCTCCGCCAGGTCGGAGGGCATGTTGAAGGTGCCGTAGATCGGCCCGATGATGTTGACGCGCGGCGCCGGCCCCAGCTTCGGGTTGCGCGCCCGCACCTTGCGCCCGCGCGCGCCGAACTCGGTCCACAGCCACATGATGGCGCGGTCGGCCGCCTGCCACTGGTCCTCGTCGATGGTGCGGCAGATGAAGCGCTGCAGGTTGCTGCCCTGCGGCGTCACGCCGCCGCCGATCATCTCCGCGATGGAGCCGGTGACGACCACGGCGGGCAGGTCCGCATCCTGCGTCGCCGCCGCGCGCCGCAGAGCGCCTTCCGTGCCGTTCTGCGACAGCGAATCCTCGTCGAGCCCGGTGACGACGATCGGCAGTTCGTGCGGCGGCAGCGCGTCCGTGTAATGGAGCACGGCGGTGACGGGCAGGTTCTCGCAGCCCACCGGGCCGTCGATCACCACGCGCAGCCCGCGCACGGCGGAGAAGGCGTAGATGGCGCCCCAGTAGCCGCCGGCGCGGTCGTGGTCGAGGACGAGCATCGCGTCAGCTCCCCACCGCCTCGTCCGCCTTGGCCTTCGCAGCCCGCAGCTTGCGCTGCCGGTCGCGGAAGCCGGGCGGGTCCGCGGGCTTGCCCCGGAAGCCGTAGCCCGCGCCGTCGGGCGTGCCGACGCCCTCGAAGAACCCGACCATGCGCGCGAAGCGGTCCCGCCCGCGCGTCTGCGCCGCCACGATCCCGGCCATGGAAGCCGCGCCCGCCGGCCCGAACAGGGGCCGCGCGCTGACCATGTTGGTGAAGTAGAGCGCGGGGATGCCGAGTTCCTTGGCCTTCTGCACCAGCGGCGTGGTGCCGAGCGCGAGGTCGGGCCGCACCTCCCGCATCGCCGCCATGTCCTGCTCGAGGCTCGCGCGGTACTGGACGTGCACGCCCCGCGCCGCGAGCCATTCGCGGTCCGGCTCGCTCCATTCCGTGCGCGGGCAGGCGGTGCCGACATAGGGGACCTCCGCCCCCGCCTCGACCAGCAGCCGCGCCACCAGCAGCTCCGACCCCTCGTAGCCGGAGACGGTGACGCGGGCCGGGACCGGGTTGCCCGCCATCGCGCCGCGGATCGCGGGCAGCATGCGGGCCTTCGCGGCATCCAGCATCGCGGCGGGCACGTCGGCCGCCTTCGCGATCGCCTCCATCCAGGCGGCCGTGCCTTCGACGCCCACCGGGCCGGAGCCGACGACCGCGCGACCGGCCGCACGGAATTCCCGCACGCTCGCGGTGTAGAAGGGATGCACCGCGGCCGCGACCGCGCAGTCCAGCGCGCCGTAGAGGTCGCGCCATTCGCGCGCCGGCGTCTGCGGCGCGAGGCCGAGGCCCATCGGCGCGAGGAGCGCGCCGATCCCCATCGGGTCGGCCGGGAACAACTCGCCGATCAGCGCGACGGTGCGTTCGCCGTCGACATGCGCGCGCGGACGGGCCACCGGGCCGGCCTCGGCCTCGGCGCGGGCGTAGCGCAGCATGGCGCCGGCCAGCACGTCCTTCGCCTCGGCGTGGGTCGGAACGCCGAAGCCCGGGACGTCGATGCCGATGACACGCACGCCGTCGATCGCCTTCGGAAGCAGTTCGAGCGGAACGCCGGAGGCGGTGGGCACGCAGAGATTGATGATGACGACCGCGTCCACCTCCTCCGGCCTGGCGGAGGCGCGGACGGCGTCGCGGATGTCCTCGAACAGCTTGCCGGTGACCAGCGTCTCGGAGTTGAAGGGCACGTAGCCCACGCTGCGCCGCGCCCCGTAGAAATGGCTCGTGAAGGTCAGGCCGTAGACGCAGCAGGCGCTGCCCGAGAGGATGGTGGCCACTCGCCGCATCCGCAGCCCGACGCGCAGGCTGCCGAAGGCCGGGCACATGCTCTGCGGCTGGTCGTGCGGGCCGCGCGGGTAGTCGGCGGCGAGCCGGTCCAGCGCCTCGGTCTTCCCGGCGCTGCGCGCGGCGTCGAGCATGGTCTCGCGCCCGGCGTGGCAGCCGGCGGCTTCGGGCACGGTCCGGGGCGGGATCGCGTCCATCGCTCAGGCCCCCTCGTACACCACTTCGAGCGACGGCTTCGCCACGAGGCCGGCCGAACGCATGTCCTCCTGCGAGGCCGGCTGCAGCACCACGCCGCGGCCCACCACGTCGCCCTTGAACAGGCCGAGCAGCGCTTCCTGCGACAGCGGCTTCGGGCGCAGCGGCGGCGCGTCCGACACCTGCACGCCCAGCGCCTCGAACAGCGGGCCCCATTCGCCGTCGGGACGGCCGACGATCTCGTAGTTCGCGCTCTTGCGGCGGATGTCCTCGTTGGCGGGGATGGCGGCCAGGACCGGGATGCCCACCGCCTCGGCGAAGGCCTGCGCCTCCCCCGTGCCGTCGTCCTTGTTCACGACCAGGCCGGCGACGCCGACATTGCCGCCGAGCTTGCGGAAATACTCCACCGCCGAGCAGACATTGTTCGCGACGTAGAGGGATTGCAGGTCGTTGGAGCCGACGACGATGACCTTCTGGCACATGTCGCGCGCGATCGGCAGGCCGAAGCCGCCGCACACCACGTCGCCCAGGAAGTCGAGCAGGACGAAGTCGAAGTCCCAGTCGTGGAAGCCCAGCTTCTCCAGCAGCTCGAAGCCGTGGATGATGCCGCGCCCGCCGCAGCCGCGGCCAACCTCGGGCCCGCCGAGCTCCATCGCGAAGACGCCGTCGCGCTTGAAGCAGACATCGCCGATCGTCACCTGCTCGCCGGCCGCCTTCTTCCTCGAGCTCGTCTCGATGATGGTCGGGCAGGCCTTGCCGCCGAACAGCAGGCTCGTCGTGTCGCTTTTCGGGTCGCAGCCGATCAGCAGGACGCGCTTGCCCTGCTGCGCCATCATGTAGCTGAGGTTGGCGAGGGTGAAGGACTTGCCGATGCCGCCCTTGCCGTAGATCGCGATGACCTGCGCCTGCTTGCGGGGCGGGCCGGTGTGCACGGGGTCGGGTCCCTGCGCCGCCTCCTCGCGCAGCGTCTCGACCATGCTGGCCTGGGGGGAGGCGTTCGGCTTGAACCCGGCGGGGGCGTTCATTCTTGCTTCCTCCAGTCGAGAATCATCTTCAGGCAGGCGGGATCGTCGAAGGCCGTGCGGTAGGCGTCCGGCGCCTCCGCCGCGTCGCGCCGGTGCGTGACCAGGCCGTCGAGCGCGAGGCGCCCATGGGAGAGCAGCGTCTTCACCGCCAGCAGGTCCGGCTCCTTCCATTCCGCGGCGACGCGGATCCGCGCCTCGCGCATGAAGGCGGGCGGGAAGGCGAAGGAGAGCGGGGCGCTGTAGAAGCCCGCGAGCACCACCTCGCCCCCGGGCGCGAGACGGGCGATCAGCGCATCGAGCAGCGAGGAGTCGCCGCTGACGTCGCAGATGCAGCGGTAGTCGCGCCGCGGATCGGCCTCGGGGTCCAGGACCTGGTAGCCATGCGCGCCGCCGCGCCGCGCCTCGTTGCGTTCCCACACCACCGGCGGCGGCGACCCTGCCGCGACGACGAGGCGCGCGACCAGCCGTCCCAGCACCCCATGCCCCACCACCAGGTCCGGCATCGCCGCGCCGGATGCCACCGCATGCTGCGCGGTCGCGGCCAGCGCCAGCAGCACGCCGTCGGCGCCCAGTTCCTCGTCGATCGGCACCGCGCGGGCGGAAGGCACGACGAGCCGGCGGGCCGCGCCACCGAACAGCCCGCGCACGGGCCCGAAGCAGCGCGCGCCGGCAACGAAGACGCGTTCGCCAGCCCGGCGCGTCGCGCGCGCCCCGGCCTGCACCACGCGGCCCACGGATTCGTAGCCGGGCACCAGCGGATAGCCCATGCCGGGGAAGGACGGCATGCGGCCGGAATACAGCAGGCGTTCGGTGCCCGTGCTGATCCCGCTCCACTCCACCTCGACCACCACATCCTCCTCGCCGGGCGGCGTGAGGGCGAGGCGGCTCAGCACGAGTCGTTCGGGCGCTTCCAGCAGGACGGCGACGGTGTCCACTTGGACTTCCCGCTCCAGGTCAGATCGTCAGCCTAAACTGACAACGTGTTATGTCAAGCTAAACTGACATGACCGACGCCGCGCGACGCAATGCGTCAGCCAGCCGTGACATCCGCGACCAGCACGCGCACCAGCAGGGGGGTGCGGGTTGCCAGCAATTGCGCGCGCCCGAACCCGGCCTCGGCGACCAGCGCGCGCAGTTCCTCCGGCCGGCGGGGGCGGCCGCGGCCCATGGCGAGCAGGTAGAAGCCGAAATACGCCTCCCCCATCGGCTCGGCGCCAGGGGTGCCGGCCATCGGCTCGGCGATCAGCAGCCGCCCATGCGCGGGCAGCGCAGCGCGCACGCGGCGCAGCAGGGCACGCACCACGTCGTCGTCATGGTCGTGCAGCACGCGCACGAGGCTGACGAGGTCGGCGCCGACGGGCAGGTCATCCGCCGTGAAGTCGCCTCCATGGACCGAGGCGCGGGCGGCCAGCCCGGCTTGCGCCAGGCGTTGCCGCCCCTGCGCGGCCACCGCCGGCAGGTCGAACAGCATGAGCCGCAGCCCCGGCGCGGCCTTCGCGACGGCGGCGAGGAAGGCGCCGCTGCCGCCGCCCACATCCAGCAGCGCGCGGTGGCGGCCGAAGTCGAAGGCGGCGATCACCTCCTCCGCCACCATGGGCTGGGATGCCGCCATCAGCGCGGTGTAGTCACCAACGCGGTCGGGCGCGAGCGCATCCGGCGCCGCCGCCCCGGCATAGGCCCAGTAGCGCGACAGCGCATTGCCGCCGCGGTCGCGACGCAGCAGCGCCACGGGATCGGCCAGGTCGGCGTAGAGCATGGCGTGGTGTTCCACCATCGCGGCGATGCCGGGGTTGCCGATCATCGCCGCGCCGAGCGGGCCGAGCGCCCAGCGCCCGTCGTCCCGCCGCTGCACGAGGCGGAGCGAGCCCGCGGCCGCCAGCAGCCGCGACGCCGCCTCGGGCGGAAGGGAGAGCCGGCGCGCCAGCGCCGCCTCGTCCAGCGGGCCGGCCTCCAGCAGGTCGAACAGCTTCAGCCGCACGCAGGCCAGCAGGACCTGCGAATAGACGAAGCCCGCGCAGAGGTCGAAGAGCTGCCTCGCCCGGCGCCGCGCCAGCGGCCGCGTCGGCGGGAAGGCGGCAGCCCAGCTGCGGAAGCCCGGCTTCGCGGTCAGGCCGTCGCGCCAGGCGCGGAAGCGGTCGCGCCAGGTCGTGCCCGGCATCGCGGCCCCGGACAGGCTGCTCATGCGGCGGGGGCGAGCTTCCGCGGCACCAGGCGCTGCGCCTCCTGCAGCATCAGCGCGCGCAGCGCCACCTGGCCGTGGCAGTCGGGGATGGCGGCCACCGCGGCCTCGCTCAGCTCCCGCAGCCGCGCCATGGCGCCGCCGAGGCCGAGCTGCAGCACCGCGCTCGGCCGGCCGAGCGCCTTGTCGCGGCCCACCGGCTTGCCGAGGGTCGCGGCATCCTCCACTGCGTCGCGCAGGTCGTCGGCAACCTGGTACGCCTCGCCCAGCCGGTCGCCCAGCAGGCGCCAGCCATCGGGGTCGGGATGCGCGGCGGCGGCGGCGCCGGCGACGCAGGCGGCGGCGAACAGGGCGCCGGTCTTCTGCCGCTGGTAGTCGGACAGGTCGGCCCGGTCCTCGCATTCCCAGGCCTGGCCGGCGACGATGCCGAAGGGCACGCCGACCCCGTCGCCGATGGCGGCGATGCAGGGGCCGAGCCGTTCCGGCGCGCAGGGCGCCGCGCGCGAGAGGGTCTGGAAGGCGAGGACGATCAGCGCATCCCCCGCCAGCACCGCCAGCGGTTCGCCGAAGGCCTTGTGGACGCTGGGCTTGCCGCGCCGCGTCCCGGCATCGTCGAAGCAGGGCAGGTCGTCATGCACCAGGCTCGCGCAGTGCAGCAGCTCGATCGCGGCGGCGGCGGCTGAGGACAGGCCCGGCTTGTCGTCGCCGCAGGCGGCGGCGACCGCCAATGTCAGGCGCGGGCGGATGCGCGCCCCTTTCGGGAAGACGGCATGGCGCAGCGCGGCGGCCAGGCGTGGCGGCGAGCCCGTCGCCTCGGCGCAGAGCACGGCGTCGGCCAGGCTGGCTTCGATGCGCGCGGCGGCGTCCATGCGGAACCTCCCGGGGGTGACGTTCGTGGCTGGCGGAGCGTCAACTTTGCACGTCAGACCTGACTGTCAATCTTTCCTGACAGACAAGTCAATGGCTTTCCGCCGAAGGGCACGCAGCCGTCACCAGCGCAGCTCGAAGATGCAGTCGGGGGCGCCGCAGGCTTCGCACTCCGTCTCCTCCGCCCGGCTGTGCGGGCTGACCAGGGCGCGGAACAGCGTTTCGAAGGTGGCGGCGTAGTAGCCGCAGGCCGGATGGTCCGCGGCGCCTGCCCTGGCGATCGGCCCGCCCCGGATGGCCAGGCGCAGCGGCGCCCGGCCGAGGCTGCGGAAGCTGCCGCTGCCCGCGAAGGTCCAGGCATGCCGCCCGATCGCGCCGAGCAGCAGCCGCGCGGCAAGTGCCGGCGGCAGGCGGCGCAGCACGGCCTGCAGCGCGCGCGGGATGCGGTGCGCCAGCAGGTAGCGGGCCGTCAGCCGCCCCGCATCCCGCGCGACCCCGTCCGCGGCCGCCGCGCCCAGCATGGCGCGCAGGGTGCGGTGCAGGGCGGTCACGTCGCCTTCCGGCACCATGCGCCCGGGCGGCGCGAGCAGGTGGCGGGCCTGGCCTGCGGCGGCGAAGACCGCTTCGCAGGTGGCGGCGCCGTGCCGCGCCGCCAGCGCCTCGGCCAGGCGGGTGACGGCGTTGGGGCCGATGCGGCCGGAGGAAAGGATGGTGCCGTCCACGGGGTCGGAGAACGGTCAGCCGCGCGGCGGGGCCGAGGCACCACCCGTCAGATGGGACGCGCCGCCGCCGCAGGCCTTGAAGGGCGTGCGCGCCGGCTCCTCCCCGCCCAGCTGTTCGGTCCCGCCGCCGCAGGCCTTGGCGGTGGCGGCATTGGCGGCCGGCAGCTTCACCTTCGGGCGGTGCATCGTCTTCCACATCGCGTTGTGCGGCGCGGCCACCGCCTTGCGCGCGTCGAACTGCCGCGTCCCGTCGAAGTGGAAATCGACGTTCTTCTTCGTCTGCGGCCCCCAGTAGCCGACCTTGCCGAGGTCGTAGAAGGTCCGCTGCACGCCGGACTTCAGGAAGGCCTTGAGGCAGCCGAGCAGGTAGCTGCGCCGCCGCCTGTCGCGGGTGAAGGGATATTCCAGGAAGGCCTTGCGCATGTAGAAGCGGCGGTAGTTCGCCATGGTGCGGTCCAGCAGCGTCGCGCGGTCCATCGAATCGGGCTTCATGATGGGCGTGACGAAGTTGTACTTGCTGAAGTCGAACACCTCGACCTTGTCGCCCAGTTCCTTGAACAGGTCGCTGAAGGGCCAGGGCGTGTACATCGCCCAGTTCGCCATGTCGGGGTTCCAGTCCCGCGCCATGCGGTAGGTCTCCTCCAGCGTCTCGACCGTCTCGTTCTCCAGCCCGACGATGAACTGCGCTTCCGAGACGATGCCGGCCGCCTTCAGCAGCTGGATCGCCTTGCGGTTCTGGGCGACCGTCGTCTCCTTGTTGAAGCGGTCGAGCTTGAGCTGCGCCGCGGCTTCCGTGCCGAGCGAGATGTGGACCAGCCCGGCCTGCCGGTAGAAGGGCAGCAGCGCCTCGTCGCGCAGGATGTCGGTGACGCGGGTGTTGATGCCCCATTGCACCTTGTCGGGCAGGCCGCGGTCGATCAGCTCCTGGCAGAACTCGACGAACTTCTTCTTGTGGATGGTCGGTTCCTCGTCGGCCAGGATGAAGAAGCCGACATCGTGCTTCTCCACCAGCTCCTGTATCTCATCCACCACTTTCTTCGGGTCGCGCACGCGGTAGTCGCGCCAGAACATCCACTGGCTGCAGAAGCTGCAGGTGAAGGGGCAGCCGCGCGCCATGTTGGGAATCGCCACGCGCCGGCCGGTCGGGATATAGAGGTACTTCCTCCAGTCCAGGATGTCCCAATCCGGCTTGATCCTGTCGATGTCCTTGATGGGCGGCGCGGCGGGCGTCGCCACCACCTTGCCCTCCGCGAGATAGGCGATGCCGCGGACCTTCGCGCGCTCCTCCATCCATCGCCCGTCCTCGACGCAACGCACGAGGTCGAGCAGCACCTGCTCCCCCTCGCCGCGCACCACGGCATCGATCCAGGGTGCCTCGGCCAGGACCTGCGGATACATGAAGGTGCCGTGGATGCCGCCCAGCACGGTGACCGCGCGCGGGCAGGCTTCCTTCGCCAGCTTCAGAAGCCGCTCGGCCTCGTAGATCGCGGGGGTGATGGCGGTGGCGCCCACGATGTCGGGCTGCAGCCGGCGCAGCGCATCGCCGACCTGCTCATCGGTCATGTGGTCCGTCATCGCGTCGATGAAGGTGACGTCGTCATAGCCGTCGGCCTTCAGGTAGCCGGCGAGGTAGGCGACCCAGGCCGGCGGCCAGTTGCCGGCGATCTCGGCGCCGCCGGAATGGTAGTTCGGATGGACCAGGACGATTCGCATCGGGCGCCTCCGGCCGGAGCACCCGGCCATGCTGCCAGCGTCATCCATACCTGACGTCCGGCGCCTTGATATGTGTCAATCCATCATGACATATCCGAAGCGCGTCGTGCCGCCCTACGTGGCGGGGGACGCTCAGCCGGTGGCGGTGCGGCGGTCCATGCCGTCGAGCCGCGCGAGGAGATCGGCGGCCCAGGCGATGCGTTCGCCCAGGCCCTGCGACGTGGCTTCGGACGGGGCGGGGGCGTTCGCGACGGCCTCCACCAGGAAGCGCGTGGCGGGCAGCGGCGGCAGGGCAGCCCCTTCCCCAACGCGCCAGGCCAGGGCGCGCAGGCCGGACAGCATCAGCCAGGCCTTCCGCCGCCCCGGTACCCAGGCGCGGGCGGCGATCGAATCCAGCCCCTGCCGTTCCACCGCGCGGCCGATCCCGGCATAGACGAAGCGGGCAGCGCCGATGCCCGCGCGGCAGTCGCGCGGCAGCAGCGGAATGCCGGCCTCGGACCGGGCGTAGCAGGCATCCGCCGCGGCCAGCAGCCGCGCCACGACGCGGCCGATGGCGGGCGTGAAGCGGGGCGCCGCCAGCCAAACCTCGGGCTCCACCCCCTCCTCGCGCAGCCAGGACAGCGGCAGGTAGATGCGGCCGTTGCGGGCATCCTCTCCCACGTCGCGGGCGATGTTGGTCAGCTGCATCCCGACGCCGAGGTCGCAGGCCCGCGCGATGGCCGGCGCGTCGCGCACGCCCATCAGCAGCGTCATCATCGCGCCGACCGCGGCGGCCACCCGCGCGCAATAGGCCTCGAGCGCGGGCAGGTCCTCATAGCGGCGGCCCTCCGCATCCCAGGCGAGTCCCTCCAGCAACGCCCCCGGCAGGGCGCGCGGGATGGCGAAGCGGGCGGCGACATGGGCGAAGGCCCGGTCGACGGGCCCGGACTGCGGCCGGCCGGCATAGGCATCGTCCAGCCGCGCGGCCAGCCGCGCCAGCGCCCCCGCCCCGCCCTCGGCCAGATCGATTTCGTCATCGGCGATGCGGCAGAAGGCATAGAGAGCCGCGGCCGGCGCCGCCACGCGCCGGGGCAGCAGCAGCTGCGCCGCCCGGAAGGACTTCGACCCGCCGGCGAGCAGCGCCTGGCAGGCGGCCAGGTCCTCGGGCGAGATCTCCGGCGGCAAATGGGGCATCAGGCGGGACCCGGCGTGACGGCCACCACTGTAAAGACGGATTGACAGCGGAGGCGAGGAAAAATCACGCCTCCCCCCCCAGGATCAGCCGCGCGGCCTCGACCGGCCTTTCCTCATGTGCGAGGTGGCCGAGCCCGGGCAGCACGACGACCCGCGCGGAGGGCAGGCGCGCGCGCACCTGCTCCGCCTGCCGCGGCGGCACTGCGCGGTCCCCCGCGCCGACCACCAGAAGCAGCCGGGGCGCCAGCCGCGGCAGGTCGCGCAGCAGGGGTGCCAGATCCCAGTTCGCCATCATGCCGAGCGCGGCGGCCACATGCGCGCGGTGGCGGAACAGCCGCGCATAGAGATCGACGCCGCGCGCGTCGATGCGGCTGCCGGTGTCGCGCAGCAGCCGTTCCGACACGGCGCGGTCGCCGGCCCGCCAGGCGAACAGGCCAGGGACGAAGGGCAGCCCCACCAGCAGCTTCGCCGCCCCCTTGAAGAAGGCCGCGTTGCGTTCGCCGAGCGGCAGCAGCGCGCCGTTCAGGCTGACCACGCGATCCGGCGCGATCCGCCCGTCGAGCGCCATGCGCAGCAGGATCGCGGCGCCCGCCGAATGGCCCGCCACGCGCGCGGGCGCCAGCCCCAGCGCCTCGCACAGCGCGGCGACGGAAGCCGCCATGCCCGGCAGGGACAGCCGCGCCTGCGGCACCGGGTCGGTGAAGCCATGGCCGGGAAGGTCGGGCGCGACGACGCGGAACCGGGCGGCGAGCAGGGGCATCAGGTCGCGCCAGGAATGGGTGGCGGCGGCGGTGCCATGCAGCAGCAGCAGCGCGGGGCCCTGCCCCATCTCCTGCACATGCCAGCGGATGCCGGCGGCGGCGACGAAGCGGCTCGCGGCGCGGTTGGGCCAGTCGCGCCCCTCGCGGTTCCAGTCCGGGCGGTCGGGCATGGCGCGTCAGGTGGCGCGCGTGGCGGCGACGGCGCCCGACAGGCGCGCGGCATCGGCCGCCGGCAGCGGCAGGTAGCGCGCGCCCATCGCCTCGGCCAGCCGCTTCGCATAGGGCTGCGGCCGCGGCGCGGTGTCCACCAGCAGGGCCGGGATGCCGGCCAGGCGCAGCGGCAGCGCGGCGGCCAGCGCATCCGCCTCCGCCGCGTCGCGCCCGGTGGCGCCGCCGCGCGCGACATTGGCGCGGCCGTCCGTCAGCAGCACGAGCAGCGGCGTGCGGCCGCGGCGCCGCGCTTCCGCCGCCACCGCCCCCGCGGCTTCCAGCCCCGCGGCCAGCGGCGTCGCGCCCCCGCCGGGCAGGCCGGCCAGGCTGCGCCGCGCGCGCGGCAGGGACGCTGTCGGCGGCAGCAGCAGCTCCGCGGTCCTGCCGCGGAAGGCGACCACCGCCACCTGGTCGCGCCGCGCGTAGCAGTCCCCCAGCAGCATCTCCACCGCGCCCTTCGCCTCCGCCAGCCGGTGCAGCGCGGCGGAGCCGGAGGCATCGACGGCGAAGATCGCGGTGGTGCCGGCGCGGTGCTCGAAGCGGCGCAGGCGGATGTCGTCGCGATGGATGCGCAGATGCGGCCCGGCCGGGCGTTCGCGGCGGCGCAGCCCCTG
>NZ_JBNXUO010000028.1:0-67664 GCF_050563535.1 Falsiroseomonas sp. CW058 | reverse complement strand
GCCATGGGCCGCGCCGCCCGCGCCCTGGCGGAGCGCGACTTCGACGCGGAGGCGATCGCGCGGCGGCTGGTCGCGGTGGTGGAGCGTGCGGCGCGGTGACGCCCGACATCCTGATGCTCTCCGCCGCGCATCCGCCCGACGACGTGCGGATCGCCCAGAAGGAAGGCGCGGCGCTGGCGGCGGCGGGGTTCCGCGTGGCGCATCTGGCGCCGGGCGAGGGCGGCGCGCGCGACGCCTTCGGCCTGCGGCTGCTGCCCTTCCCGGCCGCGCGGGGCTGGGCGGCGCGGCTGCGCGGCATCCCGGCCCTGGCGCGGCGCGCGGCGGCGCTGCGGCCGGCCGCGATCCAGGCGCATGAGCCGGATTCCTGGCTGGCCGGGCTGATCGCGGCGCGGCGCTGCGGGGCGCGGCTGGTGATCGACGTGCATGAACACTACCCCTCGCGGCTCGACCCGCGCCTGCCGGCGCCGCTGCGGCCGGTCGCGCGCGGCCTGCTGCGTGCCGCCTGCCGGTGGCTGGGCGCGCGGGCCGATGCGGTGGTGGTGGCGAAGGCGGGGCTGGACGACGCCTTCGGCGGGCCCGCGCGCTGCACTCCGGTGCGGAACTACGCCGACCCCGTACCGCTCGCGCCGCGCCGCCACGCGGCGGGGCCGGTCGCGCTGCTGCATCTCGGCGCGCTCGGCCGCGCGCGCGGCGCCTTCGCGATGCTCGACGCGCTGGCGCTGCTGCCGGGGACGACGCGGCTGGTGCTGGCCGGGCGCTTCACCGATGGCAGCGAGGCCGCCTTCCGCACCCGCGCCGCGGCGCTCGGCCTCGATGCGCGGGTGGAGATCCATCCCTGGATGCCGCGCGAGGCCGCCCTCGCCCTCGCCGCCCGCTGCGACGTGGCGCTGGTGCTGTTCCAGCCGGGGGTGGAGAACCACCGGCTGGCCCTGCCGCACAAGCTGTTCGACGCGATGCTGGCGGGGCTGCCCGTGGTGGTGCCCGACTTCGCGGAGGAGGTCGCGGCGGTGGTGGCGGAAGCGGGCTGCGGCATTGCGGTGGACACCGCCGACCCCGCGCGGGTCGCGGCCGCGCTGCACGCCCTGCACGACCCCGCGCGGCGGGCCGAACTCGGCGCGCGCGGGCGGGCCGCGGCGCTCGGCCGCTTCGGCTGGGCGGGGGAGGCGGCGCGGCTGGTCGCGCTGCACCGGGGCCTGGCTGCGGGGCACCGGTGAGCCCCCGGCGCGGGGCCTGACAGAGCCGCGGCGCGGATGCCGCGCGGCATGGCGTTTTCCCCGGCGCCGCGCGCCCCTATCTACGGGGGACGCCTTTCCCTTCCCCCGTGATGACTGGTTCCACCTTGACCGACCCGACCGCGCCGTCCGCCACCCCCGCCTTCCTGAACCATGACCGCCCGCCGGTGCCCGACCTGGTGGTGCCCCGCGGCGTGCAGCCCTTCCACCTGCACCACCGCCCGGTGCGCGGGCGGCTGGTGCGCCTCGGCCCGCTGGCGGAGGCGCTGCTCGGCCGGCACGAGGCGCAGAACGGCGCCGTGCTGCGCCTGACCGGCGAGGCGATGGCGCTGACCGCCGCGCTGGCCACCGCGCTGAAGTTCCGCGGGTCCTTCAGCCTGCAGGCCAAGGGCGACGGCCCGGTGCCGATGCTGCTGGCGGACTGCACCGAATCCGGCGCGCTGCGCGGCTATGCCCGCGCCGAGCCCGAGAAGCTCGGCGCCGTGCTGGCCGCCGGGGCGCAGCCGAGCGCGGCCGCCCTGCTGGGGTCCGGCTACCTCGCCTTCACCTGCGACCAGGGGCCCGACATGGACCGCTACCAGGGCATCGTCGCGATCGAGGGCGAGACGCTGGCCGAGATGACGGGCACCTATTTCCGCACCTCCGAACAGTTGCAGAGCCAGGTCCACCTGGCCTGCGCCCGCACCCCCGCCGGCTGGCGCGCCAGCGCCCTGGTGATCGAACGCGTGGCCGGCGAGGGCGGGATCGACCCGGATGCGGATGCCGAGGCGCAGGACGAAGCCTGGCGCACCGCCCAGGCGCTGGCCGGCACCATCACCGCCGAGGAGCTGCTGGACGACGCCCTGCCCTCCGACCGGCTGCTGCACCGGCTGTTCCACGCCGAGGGCCTCGCGCTCGACCGGCCGCGGGCGCTGTCCTATGGCTGCCGCTGTTCCCGCGCGCGGCTGGCGCAGGTGCTGGAGGGGTTCGGGCCCGACGACCTCGACCATATGGCCGAGGGCGGCGCCATCACCATGACCTGCGAGTTCTGCAACCTCGATTTCCGTTTCGAGCGGGACGAGGTGCAGGGCAAGGCGGGGCGCGCCTGAATGGCGGCCGGGCCCGGTCCGGTTGTATCATGTCCGCGATGACACCGGGGAAGGGCCGCACATGCCGACGCGACGCCAGCTGATGCGGCTCTCCGCCCTGCTGCCGCTCGGCGCCTGCGCCGGCGGCGGGCGGGAGGAGCCGGCGACCCTTGCGCCGCTGGTCACGGGCTACCGCTACCTCACGCCCATCCGGCTCAACATCGCCGAGGTGGAGGTCGCCGACCCCGCCCCCGGCGCGGTGCGGGTGAGCGAGCCCGCGCCGGTCCGCCCCGAGGCCGAGATGCGCCGCATGGCGGAGGAGCGGCTGGTGCCGATGGGCACCGAGGGCACGGCGCGCTTCACCATCGCCGCCGCGCAGTTCGGCCGCGAACGCCTGGCGCCGCAGGGCGGCCTTGGCGGCTTCTTCGGCGGCGAGCCGGGGGAGAGGCTGACCTGCCGGCTGCTCTGCCGGCTCGAGATCCTGTCGGCCGAGGGGCGGCGCACCGGCTTCGTGGAGGCCGAGGCGCGGCGCAGCCGGACGCTGCCCGACGGCACCTCCCCCGCCGCCCGGACGCGCGCCGCCGAGGAGGTGGTGCGACAGGCGATGGAGGAGCTGAACGTCGAGTTCGAGTTCCAGATCCGCCGCACGCTGCGCGCCTGGCTGGTCGAGGGCGCCGCCGCCCCGCCCGCCCCGGCGGCGCCGGATGGCGGCGAGGCGATCGAGCGCGAGGACCTTCCGAGGGGATGATGCCATGGCCGTGACCTTCTCCAACCCGGGCGGCGTGCATCCGCCCGGCTCCCGCTACTCCCATGCCGCGCTGGTGGAGGGGGGCGGGCGGCGGTTGCTGGTGTCCGGCCAGATCGGGGTGCGCCCCGATGGCAGCTTCGCCGAGGGGGGCGAGGCGCAGATCGCCCAGGCGCTGGCCAATCTCGGCGCGGTGCTGGCGGCGCACGGGATGGGGCCCGGGCAGATCGTGAAGATGGGGGTGTTCCTGACCGAACGCGCGCTGATCCCGGTCTGGCGCGCGCAGCGGGAAGGCTTCCTCGGCACCCACGCGCCCGCGAGCACTCTGCTGCTGGTGGCCGGGCTGGCCGACCCGCGGCTGGTCTTCGAGGTGGAGGCGGAGGCGGTCGGCTGACGCTGCCGGCCGGCGGCGGCGGCCCGCGGGGACGGTGGCCGGACCGCCCACGGAACGCTTGATCACCGGTCCGTGATGGCGTCTGCTGCGGGGATGGATGTGACCCCGCCGAGCGCGATGCCGGACATCGCCCCGCCGTCCCCCGGCCTGTTGCGCCGCGCCTGGGGGCTGGGCCTTGCCGGGTGGCGCACCGCCAACCACCTGGCCGTCACCCTGGTGCCGCTGCTGTGCGGGGGCATCGCGGTCGCGATCGTGCTGCAGGAAGCGGCGCGCCAGCCGATCGACGTCGTCCCGCTCTCCGTCCCCTCGGCGCTGTCCGACACCGGGATGACGGGCGACGTCATCGCCCACCGCCTGCTCGACGCGATCGAGGCCACCGCCCGCGCCGTCCATGGCGAGACGATGAGCCGCCCCGCGGCGGAGCTCGACGGCACCCAGCCCGACCTCAACATCCCCGTGGCCGGCATCTCGCTGCGCTCGGTCGCGTCGGTGGTGCGGAGCCTGCTGGGCTGGCCCGAGCGCCGGCTGTCGGGCGAGATCGTCACCGCCGGCGACACGCTGCGGCTGCGGCTGCGGCTGGCCGGGCACGGCGTCATCGCCGATGTGGAAGGCCCGGCCGCGCAGGGCGCCGACCCGCTGCTGGCCCGCGCCGCGCCGGAGGTCTGGCGCATCGTCGCGCCGCGGCTCTACGCCTGGCACGTCGCGCAGTCCGGCCTGGCGCCGCAGGAACTGCGCGACCGGCTGGCGCTGCTGCGCCGCCGCGCGACGGATGCGGAGACGGAGCCGACCATCGTCTACCTCACCGCGCAGTCGCTCGTCGCCTCGGGCCGGGCGGCGGAGGCGCTGGGGATGCTGGATGCGCTGGTCGCGGCGCGGCCGGGCTACGCGGCGGGGCACTACGGACGCGCGCAGGCGCTGCGGGCCCTCGGCCGCGGGCCGGAGGCGCTGGAGGCGCAGCAGCGCGGCCTCGCACTCGACCCCGGCAGCGCCTGGGCCCACCTCGCCTCCGCCACGCTGCTGCGCGACCTAGGCCGGCCTGCGGATGCGCTGGCGGCCGCGCGCCGGGCGCAGGACCTCGACGAGGACGACCGGCCGGGGCTGGTGGAGGAAGCCGCGGCGCTGCGCGCCCTGGCGCGGCTGGAGGAAGCGGCGGCGGCCGCGCGGCGCGCCATCGCGCTCGACCCCGACTACCCGCCGGCGCTGGCGGAGCTTGGCCATGTGGTGTTGCAGCAGCGCGACCATGCGGGCGCCCTGTCGTTGTTCGAGGGGGCGCTGCGGCGCGCCCCGCGGATGGCAACGGCGCAGACCGGCCGCGGCGAGGCGCTGGCCGCGCTCGGCCGGATGGAGGAGGCGCTGGAGGCACTGGCCCTGGCGGTCGCGCTGGACGAGGCCGACCACCGCCCGCACGGCCTGCGCGGCGAGGTCCTGCACGGGCTGCAGCAATGGGCCGGGGCGCTCGAAGCCTTCGAGGCCGCGATCCTGCTGGCGCCGGACCGGGCGGCGCTGCATCTAGGCCGCGGCGTCGCGGCGCTCCGGCTCGACCGGCCGCTGGTCGCGCTCGAGGCGCTGCGCCGCGCGCAGGCGCTCGGCCTCGACGATGCCGACCTGCGCGCGCTGCTGGACCAGGCGCAGGCGCTGGCACGGTAGGGGCCGGCCCGGCCTTCCCGGCGGGAAGGCGGGCCGGATCACGCGCCACGGCGTGATCCACCTTCGTGGATCACGCCGTGGCCTTCGTCAGGGCGGCCGATTCACCGCTCCGGCGATCCCGCCTCCGCGGATCAGGCGCTACCCCTCGACCACGCCGCGCGGCGCGCCGATCATCGACAGGAATTCGCGCCGCGTGCTGGCATCGTCGCGGAAGCCGCCGAGCATGCGGCTGGTCACCATGGTGACGCCAGGCTTGTGGACGCCGCGCGTCGTCATGCACTGGTGCGCGGCCTCCACCACCACGGCGACGCCGTTCGGCTTCAGCACGTCGTTCAGCGTGTTGGCGATCTGCGCCGTCAGCTTCTCCTGGATCTGCAGGCGCTTGGCATAGGCGTCCACAACGCGGGCGAGCTTGCTGATGCCGACCACGCGGCCTTTCGGCAGGTAGGCGACATGCACGCGGCCGAGGATCGGCGCCATGTGGTGCTCGCAGGTGCTCTCGAGCCGGATGTCGCGCAGCACCACCATCTCGTCGTAGCCGTCCGTCTCCTCGAAGGACCGCGCGAGCAGCTCGACCGGGTCCTCCTCGTAGCCGCAGAACCATTCGCGATAGGCGCGCGCGACGCGGGCGGGCGTGTCCTGCAACCCTTCGCGGCCCGGGTCGTCCCCGGCCCAGCGAAGCAGCGTGCGGATCGCCGCCTCCGCATCCTCGCGCGTCGGGCGGGGCTCGGCGGAGGCATGGGGCTCGGCGATGTGCGGCTTCGGTGTCTGGATGTTCACTCGGTTGATCCTTGGGCGTCTGGGTGCGGCGGGGGGCGATCCCTCCCGCCGGCTCTCGGCGCCTTCCTCGACGGCCGACATGGGGGTGGTTCCCGATCGCGCAACGGTCCGGCGGACGGGTCGCGGCATGTCGCGTCCCGGGACCAGGATATGGGGACGGGGCGGGGGGGAGTCACGCATCCTGCTCCGGGCTGCCGCCGGTGGCGCGAATGCGCCCGGAGGAGGAGGCGCGAATGCGCCCGGAAGGGGTGGCGCGAATGCGCCCGGAAGGGGTGGCGCGGATGCGCCCGACGGGCAGCGTCGGCGTCAGCGCCAGAGTTCGGGCCGCGCCAGCTCCTCCGCAAGCCGCGCGGCCGCGGCCTCCAGCAGGCGTTCGCCCTTGGCGGCGCTGGCCGCGCCCGGATCGCCGATGACGCCGGTGTCGGTCACCTCGGCGAAGCTGCGGTGGCGGCGGAAGCCGGGCGGCGCGGGCGGGACGGCGCGCCGCGGCAGGGCGCGGGCGATGGCGTCCGCCCGCACGCAGTCCGGGTGCAGCGCCATCATCATGGAGGTCTCGGCCTCGCAGGCATGCTGGACATTGGCCTGGCGTTCCAGGATGGCGCCGAAGGTGTCGGCATTGGCCAGCCAGTAGGTGACGCCCACCACGGGGGTGCCGAGCGCGGTGGTCAGCTCGATCGCCGCGGCCGCGATCGCCTCGATGTTGCCGCCATGGCCGTTGAGCAGCGCGATGCGCCGGAAGCCGTGCCGCGCGACGGACCGCGCGACGCCGCCGACCAGGCCTGCGAAGACGTCGCGTTCCAGCGTCACGGTGCCGCCGAAGGGCATGTGGTGCTCGGCCAGCCCGGTCCAGAGGCAGGGCAGGACCAGCGCCGGGTTGCCGGCGGCGTGCAGCCGGCGCGCCGTGCGCTCGGCGATTCCGCCCGCCAGCCACATGTCGACCCCGGTCGCCAGGTGGGGGCCGTGCTGTTCCAGCGAGGCGACGGGGATGATGACCACGGCATCGGTGCCGGCGCGGGCCTGGATCTCGGCCGCCGTCAGCCTTGCCCAGGCGATCTCGGTCCCCGTCGTCATCGCAACTCCCTCCGCGCGTGGCGGGGCAGGCTACCGCGCGATGCGGCGCGCGTGGAGCCCGGCCCTCGCCCGGCGCGGTCGGACGACCGGCATCGTGCACTGGCCCCTGCGGCCCACGGAGTGGGCCGGGCGGCCGGATGGCCGCCGCGCCAGGTGGCGCGTAGCGGAGCCGGCGGATGCCGGCGCCCGGTGCCCGAGGGCACGAAAAAGATGCACGATCGGTCGAAGCACTCGACCGATCGTATCAGGCCGCCGCGGGCTGGGCGGTGTCCTTGCGGCGGCGGAGCGAGATCGTCAGCAGCACCGCGCTGGCGATCAGCGGGACATAGGCGGCGCCGGGGTTGATGATGACGCTGCGGGTGCCGGCGATCTGCAGGATCATCGCGCGCGTGCCGCTCCAGGCGTCGATCGCGCTGATGAAGCCCCAGAGCGCGGGCAGCATGATCAGCACGATCGCGGCGACGGTCGCATGTTCCGCCCAGCGGCGGTACTGCTCCATGAAGCGGGTCGCCACCGCGGCCGCGAGGGCGAGGAAGGCGATGCCCGTCATCACCGGCAGCTTCTCGATGATGGACAGGTCGTGCACGGCGTTGCCGGCGCCCTTGAACACCACCGCGGGCATGAAGAAGGCGAGCACGGCGGCGCCGACGCCCACCATCAGCGTCAGCGTCTGGGTGTTGTCGGGCGTCTGGTCGCTGGGCTGCGTCATCGCTTGTCTCCCTTCCCTGGATGGAACCGGCCACATGGCCACGGTCCCGGCGCCACGGTGCCGCGGCCCGCTTCGCGGGTCCTGGCGGCGGCCGTGCTTCACTCTCCCCGCGCTTCCCCGCATGGACGCGGGGTTGCCGTCGTGTAATTCCTTTCATCTCCCGCCGCAAGCGGCATCATCATCGTGTCGCGCGGGAAGGCCAGCGGGGGCCCCGGTTGCGGGGCGGGCGTGCCGCGGCAAACTGTGGCGCATGCGCCGCATCCTCGCCCTGCTCGCCCTGCTGTCCCTGTCGCCGGCCACCGTCGCGCAGGAAGCCGTCCATGGCGGCCCCGTGCGCGCCCTGGCCGCCGCGGCCGATGGCGGGCTCGCCTCGGCCGGCTTCGACCAGTCCATCATCCTGTGGGACCCGGCCAGCGGCCGCGCGCGGGCGGTGGTGCGCTGGCATGGGGGGGCGGTGAACGCGCTGGCCGCGCTGCCGGGCGGCATCACGGCCAGCGCGGGAGAGGATGCGCGCATCGCGCTCTGGCCCGCCCGGCCGGGGGCGCAGCCGATGCGGGTGCTCGACGGCCATGGGGAGACGGTGGTGGCGCTGGCCGCCTCGGCGGATGGCGCGCGGCTCGCCTCCGCGTCCTGGGACGGCACGGCGCGCGTCTGGGACCTGGGCGGCGGGGCGGGGCCGCGGGTGCTGGAAGGCCATCGCGGCAACGTCAACGCGGTTGCCTTCCGCGCCGATGGCGTGGTGGCGACGGCCGGCTTCGACGGCACGCTGCGCCTGTGGCCGGAAGGCGAGCCGCCGCGCGTGCTGGCCGAGTTCGGCTTCCCGCTCAACGCCATGGCGGCGCTGCCGGACGGCACGCTGGCAGTGGGCGGGGTGGACGGGATGCTGCGCCTGGTGACGCCGGACGGTGCCGTGCGGGAGGTGCAGGCCGGCGCGCGCCCGGTGGTCGCGCTCGCCGCCGCGCCGGATGGCGGGGTGCTGGCGGCGGGGTCGCTCGGCGGCAGCGTCACGCTGTGGGACGCGGCGACGCTGCGGCTGCGCCACACGCTGGAAGGGCCCGGCCTGCCGGTCTGGTCCGCCGCCTTCTCGGCCGATGGCCGCAGCCTCTGGACCGGCGGCGCCGACCGCCGCGTGCGCCGCTGGGACCCCGCGACCGGCCGCCCGGTCGGCCCGCTGGGCGGGGAGGCGGAGCAGGCGCCCCCGGCCGGGGCCGACCCGCATGGCGCGCGCGTCTGGCGCGCCTGTTCGGCCTGCCATTCGCTGACCGCGGAGGGCGGCAACATGGCCGGGCCGCACCTGCACGGCATCTTCGGCCGCCGCATGGGCAGCGTCGCGGGCTATGCGTATTCGGAACGCCTGGCGCGCGGCGACATCACCTGGACGCGGGAGACGGTGGCGGACCTGTTCCGCCGCGGGCCGGACGTGGTGACGCCGGGCACCAGGATGCCGGTGCAGCGCGTGGACAACGACGAGGACATCCGCGCCCTGCTCGACTTCCTCGACGCGACGACGCGATAGGGGGGCGCATGGCCTACGACACGCTCCCCGGCCTCGGCCAGCCGCTGCGGCGGCTCGAGGACCCCCGCCTGCTGACCGGCGGCGGGCGCTTCGCCGCCAACCTCGCCCCGCCGGGCGCGCTGCATGCGGTCTTCCTGCGGTCCCCGCACGCCCATGCCCGCGTGCTGCGCGTCGATGCCGCCGCGGCGCGCGCCATGCCCGGCGTCACGGCCGTGCTCACCGCCGAGGACACGTTGGCCGCGGGCCTCGGCCACAACCCCGCCGTCACCGAGATCCGCGACGCCGCGGGCCGGCGCCATGCCGAGCCGCCGCGCCTTCCGATCAACCCCGGCCGCGTCCGCCATGTCGGCGAGATCGTGGCGATGGTGGTGGCGGAGACGCCGCACCTGGCGCGCGACGCGGCCGAGGCGATCGGGGTGGACTACGACCCGCTGCCCGCGGTGGTGGACGGCGCCGCCGCCCTGCTGCCCGGCGCGCCGCTGCTGCATGACGGGGCGCCGGGCAACCTGGTCTGCGACTGGCACCGGGGCGACGCCGCGGCGGTGGAAGCGGCCTTCGCCCGCGCCGCGCATGTGGCGCGCCTGCGCCACCGCTCCGCGCGCATCCTGGCGGGCTACATGGAGACGCGCGCCGCGACCGCCGAATGGGACGCGGCGGCGCGGCGCGTCACGCTCACCACGCCGTCGCAGGGCGTCCACCTGCTGCACCGCATCCTGTGCGACGACGTCCTGCGCTGGCCGCGCGGGAGGCTGCGCGTGGTGACGGGGGATGTCGGCGGCGGCTTCGGGCCGAAGCTGCCGCCCTATCCCGAACAGGCGCTGGTCTGCTTCGCGGCCGAACGGCTGGGGTGCGCCGTGCGCTGGGTGCAGGACCGCGCGGAGCACCACCTGGCCGACACCCATGCCCGCGACCTCGTCGCGGACGCGGCGCTCGCGCTCGACGCCGATGGCCGCTTCCTCGCGATCCGGGTGGAGGCGGTGGCGAATTTCGGCGCCTTCGTCTCCACCGTGAACCCCTCCATCCCGACCGGCGGCATGGCGAAGGTGCTGTCCGGCCTCTACGCCATCCCGGCCGCGCACATCGCCATGCGCTGCGCCTTCACCAACACCGCCCCGGTGGATGCCGTGCGCGGCGCCGGCAAGCCGGAGGCGCTGGTCCTGCTGGAGCGCCTGGTGGATGCCGCGGCGCGGGAGACGGGGCGCGACCCGGTGGCGCTGCGCCGCCTGAACCTGGTGCCGCGCGACGCCTTCCCGCACCGCACCGCGCTCGGCTACCGCTACGACAGCGGCGACTACGGGGCGCTGCTGGACGCGGCGCAGGAGATGTCGGACGCGCCGGGCTTCGCGGCGCGGCGCGCGGCCTCGGCCGCGAAGGGGCTGCTGCGCGGCCGCGGCCTCGCCTGCCACCTGCATGGCTCCGGCGGATGGGGGACCGAGACCTCGGTCGTCGAGGTCCTGCCCGATGGCGGCATCGCCGCGCGCACCGGCACGCAGAGCCAGGGGCAGGGCCATGCGACCGCCTATGCCCAGGTGCTCGCCGCCAGCTTCGGTGTCGATCCCGCGCGGGTCCGCATCATCCAGGGCGACAGCGAGTCCATCCCCCGCGGCGGCGGCACCGGCGGGTCCTCCTCCACCATCGTCTCGGGCACCACGCTCACGCTCGCCGCCCGCGCCGCCATCGAGCAGGGGCGGGAGGCGGCGGCGGAGATGCTGGAGGCGGCGGCGGCCGACATCGAATGGCGCGACGGGCGCTACGAGGTCGCCGGCACCGACCGCCGCGTGACGCTGGCCGAGGTCGCGGCGCAACGCGGCGGGCTGGAAGGCCGCGCCGACTTCGCCGACACGGTGGAAACCTGGCCCGCCGGCATCGCCGCCTGCGAGGTGGTGATCGACCCGGAGAGCGGCGCCGTCACGCTGGACCGCTTCGCCGCCGCGGTCGACGCGGGCGTGGTGGTGAACCCCCTGCTGCTGGCGGGGCAGTTGCATGGCGGCTGGGCGGCAGGGATCGGCCAGGCGCTGATGGAGGAGGCGCGCTACGACGCCGACGGGCAGCTGCTGTCCGCGACGCTGATGGACTACGCCATGCCACGCGCCGCGGACCTGCCGGGCTTCGCCCATTCCAGCGTCCCCGTGCCCTCGCCCAACAACGCGCTCGGCATCAAGGGAGTGGGGGAGCTGCCGACCAACGGCGCGCCGGCGGCGCTGGCCAATGCGGTGGCGGATGCGCTGGCGGCGCGGGGCATCGCGGGGGTGGACCTGCCGGTCACGCCGGAACGCGTCTGGCGGGCGCTGCGGGGCTGATCACGCCCGCGGCATCGCGACGCCCCGGGGCCCGCGCGACGCGTTGAGGGGCCTCGGGGCGCCGCCGGTGGCGCCCGCCGGATGCGGAACCCCCGATGCCCCTGCAGCACTGGCCCGAGCGGCTGTGGATCGTGCGCCACGGCGAGAGCAGCGGCAATGTCGCGCGCGACGCCGCCCATGCGGCCGGGCACACCCACATCGAGACCGGCGCGGCGCGCGACGTGGACGTGCCGCTCAGCCCGCTCGGCCGGCAGCAGGCGCGCGCGCTGGGCCGCTGGTTCGGCGCGATGCCGCCCGCGGGGCGGCCGCAGGTCGTGCTCAGCTCCCCCTACCTGCGCGCCTGCGAGACGGCGACGCTGATCCGGGAGGCCGGCGGCGTCCACCTGCACCCCGCCGACATCGTCGCCGACGAACGCCTGCGCGAGAAGGAGTTCGGCATCCTCGACCGCCTGACGCGCATCGGCATCGAGCGGCTGCACCCGGACCAGGCGGAGCTGCGCCGCACGCTCGGCAAGTTCTACCACCGCCCGCCGGGGGGCGAGAGCTGGTGCGACGTCATCCTGCGGCTGCGCAGCCTGCTCGACAGCATCGCGCTGCACCATGGCGGGGCGCGGGTGCTGATCGTCGCGCACCAGGTCGTGGTGCTGTGCCTGCGCTACCTGATCGAGAACATGTCGGAGCGCGAGATCCTGGCGATCGACGCGCAGGCGGACGTGGCGAATTGCGGCGTCACCGACTACGCCTTCGACCCCGCCCATGGCCGCAGCGGCGGGCTGGTGCTGCGCGCCTACAACTTCGTCGCGCCGCTGGAGGAAGGCGGCGCGCCGGTGACGGCCGAACCCGACGCGCCGGCGGGTGCGCGATGAGCGTCGCGGCCGAGGTTGACGAGGCGCTGCTGCGCACCATGCCGCTGCCGCGTCACGGGGATGACGAGGACAAGGACGCCCGCGGCCGCGTGCTGGTCATCGGCGGGAGCGTGGAGGTGCCGGGCGGCGCGTTGCTGGCCGGCATCGGCGCGTTGCGCGCGGGCGCGGGCAAGCTGCAGATCGCCACCTGCCGCAGCGTCGCGCCGGGCATGGCGCTGGCGGTGCCCGAGGCGCGGGTGATCGGCCTCGACGAGAGCGCGGAGGGCGAGATCGCGCCCGCCGGGGCGGACCGCGTGGCGGACCTGGCCCGCCCCTGCGACGCGGTGCTGCTCGGCCCCGGCATGATGGACGGCGCGGGGGCGGGCCTGCTGGCCGCGCGGCTGCTCACGCGGGCTGAGGGCGCGTGCTTCGTGCTCGACGCCGCGGCGCTGCACCGGCTGCACGACGGGCGCGATGCTCTGGCGCGCGGCGCGGCGGCGGGACGCGTGGTCCTCACTCCGCATGCGGGGGAGATGGCGAGGCTGCTCGGCGTGCCGCGCGACGCGGTGCTGGCCGACCGGCTCGGCGCCGCGCGGCAGGCGGCGGCGGAGTTGCAGGCGGTGGTGGCGATGAAGGGCAGTGCCACCTTCATCGTCACGCCGCAGGGCCAGGCCTGGTCCTGCGACCGCGGCAATGTCGGGCTCGCCACCTCCGGCTCCGGCGACACGCTGGCGGGGATCCTGGCGGGGCTGCTGGCGCGCGGCGCGGCACCCCTGCACGCGGCCGCCTGGGCGGTGTTCCTGCATGCCGAAGCGGGCGCGCGCCTGGCCCGCAGCCGCGGGCCGGTGGGCTTCCTGGCCCGCGAATTGCTGGCCGAGATCCCGGCCATCATGGCCGGCCTGGCGCGCTGATGGCGCAGGGAGGACCGACACGCCGTCACGCACCGAGCCGGGATTGCCGGGGAGTGTCGATCAATGGCGACAATGGCGGAGAGGGTGGCAACAAAGAAAACCTGCGTAGCGCCAGCTTAATCCTTACTTTCCCACTTCTTGCCGAACCGCTTACCCGCTGCATTACCCGGGCATGAGATGCTCCCAGGAACGACGAAAGCCGCCCCGTGGGGGGTCCCACGGGGCGGCTTAGTCAAGTTCGGTAGGGTCAGCGACGCGCAGAAATCAGCAGTTCCTTCGCGCGCGGCGCGCGCCCGCCGCCGGCAATGGCGTAGTGCAGCTCGACCTCCTCGAGCTCGAAGGCTTCGAAGATGCGACGCACCTCGGGACGGTCGTTCAGCGAAAGCAGGAACTGACCTTTGAGCGTCCCCAACAATTCGGCGAGGCGTTCGAAGTCGTCGCGGCCGAACACGCCATCGCCGTAGTCCCGCTCGCATCCCCAATAGGGCGGATCGAGGTAGAAGAGCGCGCCTGGCCGGTCATACCGAGACAGCACCTCTGAGTAAGGCAGGTGCTCGATCACGACGCCCGCCAACCGGTCGTGAATCGCCTCCAGCGCCGGCGCGAGCTTCGTCACGTCGAAGCGTCCAGGGTTCGCCGCAGAAACGCCGAAGCTGCGACCCTGCACTTTCCCACCGAACCCGCATCGCTGCAGGTAGAGGAACCGCGCCGCGCGCTCGAGGTCCGTCAGCGTGCCCGGATTTGCCGCCTGCAACCTCTGGAACTCGCTTCGGCTGGTGAACTGCCAGCGGAGGCAGTCCATCAGCGGCACATAGTGGCGCTGCAGGATGCGGAAGAGATTCGCGACATCGGTGCTGATGTCGTTGATCACCTCGGCCCTGGCCCTGTAGGGCCTGCGCAGGAAGATCCCGCCCATGCCGATGAAGGGCTCGACATAGCTGGCATGCGGGATCGCGGCGAGCCGCGCGATGATGTGGCGCGCGAGTGAACGCTTGCCACCCAGATACGGGGCAGCAGGCTCCGCCGGCTCTGCCGGCAAAAAGATGGACTCCATGTTCTCGGGACGTTCTACTGGCCCCGCCTCCGGCCGGAGGTAGCGGGGCGGTTCATCCGTGCACGGTTCGCACCCGTGCGGCTCTGGCAGCTGCTACTGCCTGGGCCCCCGCGCCTGGCGCGGCGGACGTCGCCGAGGCCCCGACCTTATCGGGGGGCGGCGGTGATGGCTACCGGCGCGAAGCCGGCCTTAGTACGGCACCGTGGCCGCCACTGCGGCGCGCCAAGCCGCAGGCCACCGGTCGGGATGCGGCTTGCCGGGGCGCCACAGCCGCGCCGCGTAGCATTGCCAAGCCGCAGCCTCGTCTGCCGGGATGTCGAACGGGTCCGTCAGCAGCAGCAGCCGCGCGACGCCAAGCGCGAGGAGGTCGTGCCCCTCGATCGCGCGCCAGATGTCGTCGGGTTCCGGGCGCACCCAGGCGGCGGCGCACATCGCCCGCAGCGGCTGTGACGAGGCCGGGTGGCGCAGCAGCAGCCCGATCGTCGGCGCTTCGAACTGCCACCAGCCGCGCGCCGGCCCGGCCCGCGCCGCGTCGCCGGCCACTGCCTGCGCGCGGGCGGCCAGCCCGGTTTCCTGGATTGCCACCGCCAGCAGGAAGCGGCGCGCCGCGGCGCGGCCGCTGCTGATCCCGGTGTGCAGCCGCACCCAGTCCAGCCCGGGATCCACCACCCCGGCGAGGAAGGCCCCCGGTGTCGGGTGCCGCGTCACGCGCGCTTCGCCCACCAGGACCAGGCCTGGCCGATCAGCCACAGCACGATGCCGCCGATCGCGGCTTCCAGACTTTCGCCGGCGATCGCACTGCCGGCCACGGCGCCGCCGACGCCGGAGAGGACATGGCGCAGCTGCCCGGACAGAACGGGGTCGATGTTCATCGGAAGGATTCCTGTGCTTGGGGTGCCGCCGCATCGCGGGCGGCGTGCGTCAGCGCGGTCGCCGAAGCGCGGCCTTCAGCGCATCGATCGCCGCGTCGATGACCGGGTCCAGCACCGCCGGGCCCTTGTTCGCGATCACGCCGATGACGACGAGCGCGGGCGACCCTTCGACGCCGGCCGCGTGGCAGCCAAGCGCGCCGAGCGCGGCGCAGCCGGCGATCAGCGGCAGTTCGTAGACCAGCACCGTCGCGACGCGGCGCCAGGTGAGGCTCTCGCGGGAGACCTTGGCCAGCAGCAGCGTGCGGCCGGCCATCGCCGCCAGCAGCGAGGCGCCGGCCTCGGCGCCGCTGGGCAGCGGTTCGGGAAGCAGGGTCATCGGCCGGTCACGCCAGCAGTTCGATGACGGTGATGAAGCCGTCGCCGCCGCGCCCGCCAGCGCCGCCGATCGCCGCTTCGGCCGAGCCGCCGCCGCCGCCGCCGGCGGACCGGCCGCCGGCGCCGCCCGCGCCCCCCACCGCGCCGATCGCGCCACCGCCGCCGGCGCCGGAGAATCCTGCCATGCCGGGCACCGGCGCACCGGCCGTGCCGGCACCGGCCGGCACCGTGCCGCCGATGCTGAACAGGGCACCACCGGCCAGCGGAGACCTGCCCGTGCCGCCCGCGAAGGCGGTGCTGGCGGTGCTGACGCCGCCCCCGCCCGCGCCGCCGCTGCCGCCGGACAGCGAAGCGCCTGCGATGCTGCCGACCGCGCCATTGGCGCCGCCGCCGCCCCCGCCGCCGCCACCGGCATTGGTCCCGCCGGACGTGACGGGGGACGGCTGCGTGCCCGCGCCGCCGATCCCGCCGCCGCTCGGCCCGGCGGTGCCGGCCACCCCGGTCGCGGTGCTGCCGCCCACCCCGGCGAAGCCACCGCCGCCGCCGCCGCCGCTGACGCCGGCCAGCTGCCCCCCCGCGCCGCCACCGCCGGCGAAGGCGGTCAGGATCGCGACGCCCCCCATCAGCAGCGTCGTGTTGCCGCCGGCCGCCCCCGCCCCGCCCGCGGTGTTGCCCACCGTCGCGCCGGCCCCGCCGTTGCCGCCGGCGCCGATGGTGGGGGTGAGCGGCCCGGTGATCTCCGCGGCGGGGATCACGCGCTCGACCACGGCGGCGCCGCCGCCGCCGCCGCCGCCGGACGAGGCGGAGCCGGCCGCCGTGCGCGCGCCGCCGCCGCCACCCCCGCCACCGCCACCGGCGATGATGCGGATCGCCACCACATCCGGCCCGGGCGAATAGGGGACGCCGCCCGTCAGCGTGACGCTGCGGGCCCGGGGTTCCAGCCACATCGGCATGCGTCAGGCCTCCCAGGCCACGAAGGTCTGCCCCGCGGTCGCGCCCCAGATGCTGAGCGCGGTGACCGGCACGTCATGCGCCGCAGCCTCGTAGAGGGCCCCGGGCGGGATGCGGATGCCGGCGGAGGAGGAGGCGACGCCGGTCGAGCGCAGCCGGAGCTCGGCGCCCGAGGTGTTCTGCACGCCCAGCGCGCGGCGGTTCGGGTTCGAGACGGCCATCACCTGCGCCGTGTCGGCCGCGGCGATGGAGCCGGACAGGTCGGTGCGCGTCGTGCCGCTGCTGCCGGCCCGGACATAGGGCTCCAGCGCGCCGCTGGCGGGGTCCTGGAAGTGACGCGTGAGCGCGGCCGAGGCCGCCCTTCCGGGGAAGGTGACGTCAGGCATGGGGAATCCTTGTTGGTGGGGCCGCCCGCAGCTTCAGGGCATCAGCAGCGGCGACATGAAGCCGGCGAGCAGGTCGTCCGCTGCCGCGTAGCCAAGCCTGTCGATGCCGAGCACGCGGGCATCCGCGCCGGCGCCCAGGCCTGCGTCGTTGCCGAGGCGCAGGGTCGTCGGCGTGAAGGCCAGCGCGGCGACGCTCGCGGGCGCGCCGCCCTGCAACTGCACCACGGCCCGCCCGCCCTTGAGCGCGAGGGCGATCGCTTGGCGCCCCCGCGTCACCGTGCCGAGCGTCGTGACATCCGCCACCGCGCCACCCGCCGTGACCGTGGACAGGCGGATATTCCCCGTGCCCGCCGGGTTGCGGACGATCAGGCGGTTGCCGTTGCCACCGTCGTCCAGCTGCATCAGCACGCGATCCGCGGCGCCCGCCGGGAAGGGCAGCCGCAGCGACGCGAGGACCGTCCCCTCGCCCGCCGGCCACAGCACCGCCAGCGCCCCGGACAGCCCTTCCGCCGCCCGCGTCGCGGCAGCCGCGCCGGTCGCGACATAGGCGGAGGGCCCCCGTGCGCGTTCGAGCTGCGCGCCCCAGACCGGCACGGCGACGCCCGCCGGCGACCAGGTCACCGTGGCCGGGCTGTTGCTCAGCAGGGCGTAATGCCGGTGCGTCGTCTCGCTTCCGCTCGTCACCGTCAGCCAGGGGCGCCACCAGCCGTTGCCGGTCGCCTCGATCCCAGCCTCGATGCCGGTGAAGGAACCGAACACGGCGGTGCTCACGATCGCCATGGCGCCGAGGTCGACCACCGCGCGGCCGCCGTTGCCGTTGGTGCCCGCATCCGCCCAGAGATGCAGGTAGAGCCCTGCTGCACCGCGCGTGAACACGCTGCAGGACAGCCACATCGGCGCGGCCGGCTTGGCGCGCGACTGGCCGACCGCGAGCGAGGTGGATGCCCCCGTCCCCCCGAGTGTCTGCGCCGTGGCAGTGCCGTCCGGCGCGGTGCCGCCACCCCAGGCCGCGATGGCCGCGACGCCCACCTTGGTCCAGGCTGCCTGCCCGAAATCCCCGCTGTGCAGCAGTTCGTTCGTGCGGGCGCCGTCCAGGGCCATCTCGCCGGCGGGTCCGTCCCAGCGCGGCAGGTTGGGGGCGATGCCCTCCACCACGCCGGCGGCCGAGACCCGGTTGCCCGCCGTGGCACGCGCGAAGGCGAGCCCGGACAGCAGGTTCGGCCGCAGCAGCACGCTGCGGCCGCCGAGGATGCCGTCCATCAGCGCCACCATGCGCGCCGTCACCCATTCGGTGTTGGCGACCTGACGGCTGCTGTCGAGGACCGCCGGGGTGGCGGACTGCAGCGGTGCGGCCGCGTCGTCGGCGCCGTAGTAGGCGCCCCCGGTCATCACCACCTCCCCGCCGCGGGCAACGAACCGCGCTGCGGACAGCGTGGCAGCGAGCGGCTGGGTGACGGCCCGCAGCGTGCGGATGTTGCCGCCACTGACCGAGGCGTCGCGCAGGTTGACGGTGCGGGCCGGGTTGGCGGCGCTGATCCGCAGTTCCTGCCCGTCCTCGAGGCCGGTGACTGTGTCGAGGTCGTCGGAGGCGGCGCCGCCTTCCGTGTCGACCACCAGGTCGCGCGTGTCCGGCCAAGCGGCGACGGTCCCGCCCACGATGGTGGCCGTCCGCCGCGTGTCGGCGGCGACCCGGTTGCTGGCGTTGGCGCCCCGCACATAGGGGGTCGCGCAGCCCCGCAGGTCGTTGTCCGCCGCGATCCGAGCGTTGCCGACCCCGTCGTCGAGGCGGATGCCCACGGCCGAGGTGGGGCCGTCGGCAGTCACCCCGTTGCCGCTGGCCTGCGCGCCGTCGACCAGGCCCGGCGCGGTGGCGTTGAGCCAGATCGCCGTGCCGGTGGCGCCGGCGGGCAGGTGCACGGCATTGTCGCGGATGCGGGGGGCTGCGGTGTCGCGCAGCCGGATCGCGTGCTGGGCGGTCCCGTTGGTGATGACCGTGTTGCCGCCGACCCGCAGGTTGCGGGCATCGCGGATCCACACCGCATCGGCCGCGACCGAGCGCCCCCGCGCATCGACGCGGTTGCCCTCGATCCGGCCGCCGGCGATGGCGCGCGCGGCGTCGCCCTGCACGAACAGGCCCTGCGCGTTGAAGTCGCGCACGCGGTTGCCGATGATGTCCACCCGGTCGTAGCCGGCTGCGGAGGCGTTGCCGACCGCGACGCGGATTCCGACGCCCGATGCGGCCAGGCCGACCGCCTCGACCTCGCAGTTGAGGATCCGGATGTCGCCCGGCCGCCCCGTCTCGTTGTGGACCCCGATGCCGTGGCTGTCGGCGCCGATCACCCGGACATGCTCGATCACGCCGCTGGCACATTCGAAGTTCACCGCCTGCAGCGTCGCGCCCCTGACGGTGACATGGCGGAAGTTGATCCGCTCTGCCGCCGCGTGGGTGTCGAGCGCGTCGCCGCCGCCGCCCGCGCCGTAGTTCGCCCGCGCCGAATTCTCGACGTCCGAGAACGCGTATTCGCAGTCGCGCGGGATGCCGCCATAGGCGGCGCTGTTGCCGGTCGTCACCGCGTGGCGGCAGTTGCGGCTGGTCATGTGGTGCGCGCGGCAGTGCTGCGCGGCATCGGAGAAGGAGACGCCGTAGCCCGTGGTCGCGGTGACGGTGTCGAGGGTCGTGCAGTGTTCCGCCACGCCGGAGATCGTGTCCCGGAACTGGATGTGGACGGCGTCGAAACGCGCGATCTCCACGCCCCGCACGGTCACGTCCTGCGCGCGGTAGAACCGGATCGCGGCGGCGGCGTCGCCGGGTGGCGTCGTCGGCCCCCAGATCTGGCCCCCCTCGATCACGACGCCGGTCGACGGCGTCACGACCTCGACCATCGCGGCGGCCGCCAGGCGGTAGGTGTCCCACAGCGCGGACTGCAGGGTGACCATGTTGCCGGTCACGCCCCCGACGCGCACCATCTCGCCCAGGCGGGAGTTGGTGCGGCCGGGGTCGAACAGGTCGGTGGACCAGATGCGCAGCAGCGCGCCGGGCGGGATCGCCGCGCCGTCGGCGACCGCGATCGTCATCGTCCCGCGCACCGCATCGCCCGTCAGCGCCACCGCGCCGCCGGCGGAACCGGCGACGAGGAGGCCGGTGACGTTGGCTGCCGCCGGCCCGAAGTCCAGCGCGACACCCCCGTCGATGATGACGCGCGTGCGCGGCGGCACGACCAGGCCGGCTGCCAGCCGGTAGATGCTGCCCGCGGCCGTCCTGCGGATCCTGACCTCGCGGCCTGCCCCCCGCGTGAGCAGGAGCTGCAACGCAGCCGCGTTGTCCGTCGTGCCATCGGGCACCGCGCCGAAGCCGGCGGCCGTGAACTCCCCGTCGCGGATGATGTTGGCGACCGGCAGCAGGGGCGCTAGGTCGTCCTGCCGCGCCGCCGCCGCCGCATCGCGCAGCCCCTGCCAGGATACGCGGCCGCCCTGGCCGCCCCGCACCACGGGCAACAGGTCCTCCTCGAGCGGCGCGCCGAGGGCCGGGAGATTGTCGATGCGCTGCGCCGTCACCGGCTGGCCGGACGGCGTGATGAGCGCGCCGCTGCCGGCATCGACCCAGGGCGGGGCGCCATCCGCGGGCACCACGGCGGATGCTACGCAGTCGAAGACCCGCTCATCCACCGCTTCGGTGGGGCCGGCGCAGGACACGCGCACGGCCCAGGCGCCGGCCTGGTCGAGCCCGACATCGACCCACCAGGTCGCCGCAGCGCCGCCCACTGCCGCGCCGCTGAGGACCAGCACGGTGCCGTCCGGCTTGCGGAGCCGGAATTCGACCCCCGCCACGGCGGCGGGCGTCGCGGCGACCTGGTCGGCGAAGTCGGCCAGGACCCGCAGGCTTTCGCCCCGCCAGTAGCGGGGGCGCAGGCGGCCGGCGTCGCGCTCGAAGCGCAGCGTCGCCGTGACGGCCGCGAGCGTCGCGCTCATCGGGATCTCCGGACGTGATGGGGGGCGTCGGGTCGGGGCTGGGTGTCAGGCGGTCTCGGCCGGCGTGCCGTCGGCCAGCAGCGCGGCCGCTTCCGCGGGGGTGACCAGGCCGGCGCCCCGCAGCGTGGCGACGCCGGCCGCGATCTCCGGATCGTCGAGATCCACCTCGCGGCTCGCGGCAAGATCGTCCAGGAACATCTGCAGCTCGGCCGAGCCGCCCTCCATCGCCTGCGACGCGGCCAGCGTGATCGCGGCGCGCGAGGCGGGCGAGAGGCGGCGGCGGAAGGCCAGGGTCCGGATGCGACGGATCGGCGGCGCGGGCGGCGACGGCGGCGGATCGCAGGGGACAAGCGCGGTGCCGTCCCATCGCTGCCCCGCCGTATCGGCGATCCAGGCGGTCCAGGTCTCGGCCGGGATGGGGAAGCTGCCGGGCGGAATCGCAGCGTGCAGCGTCGCGTCATGGAAAGCCAGCACGCGGCCGTCCGCGTCGGTCAGGGCGAAGATGGTCATGTCATCAGTTCCCGAGCACGAGGTAGGCCGCCTGGAACCCCTGCGTGGGCGCGTAGCCCGAGGCGATGCCGGTGACGGTGATCTGCGATGCGGTCACGCCGCTGAGCCATACATTCGTCCCGCCCCAGCCGGTGCCGACGATGCCGCCATGGATCAGCGAGACGAGCGCCCGCAGCGCCCCGGTGGGGAAGGTGGTCGGCAGCGTGACGGTCTGCGTCGCGTTGATGTTCTGCCCGGCCGCGGTCGGGGTGGTGACGAGGCCCCACTGGACGATGAGGCCGCCGGGCAGCCGCTGCCAGCCGTTGCCGCCGAGGCTGCCCCCGCCGCCGTAGAGCACGGCCAGCGCGTCGCGCAGCTGGGTCCAGACCGTCTTGCTCGGCGTCAGGCCGCCGGCGACGACGACGGCGCGCAGTTCCTCCTGCAGCATGTTGAGGAACCAGTCGGGGATGACGGTGGCGGGCACGCCGCCACCCGGGTTCCCGTTGGTGAAGAAGCCTTCCGTTCCCGCGGCCGGGACCGCGGGGGCGGCGGCGGCGGCGGTGGCGACATCGATGCGGCGCATGGATCAGGTCCCGTAGAGGAAGCGGATGACGGTGTGGGCGGGCCGCAGGCGCGACAGGGCGCATTCCAGCGGCCCGTTGCCCCAGCTCCGCAGCGGTTCGCCGGCGACGGCCGCGCCGGCCTGCGCCTCGGTGACGGTGTCCGCCGGCGCACGCACGGTCAGGGCATGGGCCCAGGCCTCGCCGCCGACGGGCGATCCGGCGGTGGCGACGCCGGCGCGGGCCGGGGCGTGTTCCTCGATCGTCACGGCGAAGCCCGCGGCCGCCGCGACGCCGACGAGGTAGGGGACCGACTGGCCGCCGCGCGCGGCGACCCGCGCCACGACACCCGCCCGGCGCTGCTGCACCGTGTCCGGCGTGCCGGTGCAGGGGTCCGGCAGGCCGACGGTGAGTTCCCAGTCGGCCAGCAGTTCCAGCGCGCTGCCCGGGAAGGCATCGACCAGCAGCCCCCGGGCGCGGGCACGCAGCCGCGCGACGCCGGCGACCAGGCCGCCCAGCACCGCATCCTGGGTGGTGCCGGGGTGGCGCGGCCAGACCGCGCCGGTCGGCATGAGGGCCCGCGCCGCGGCCAGGTGGTCCGCGGCACCGCGATCGACATCGGCCATCGTCAGGCCGGCCAGGTGATGGTGCCGAGCACCGGCAGCGCGCCGGCCGGCGCGGTAAGCGAGGCGACCGGCGACAGCAGCGAGAACCGCCCGACCCCGGGAACGCCGTCGATCGCGGCCACCAGGTCGGACTGGTAGATCGTGCCGCCGGGGGCCGCGGTGCGGCGGAACATGCCGCGCAGCGCATCGGTGATCGCGGCGCGGATCCCGCTGTCGTCGGCCGACAGGTCGGCGATCGTCAGGTTCACCGGGTAGGCGGTCGGCGCGACGACATGCACCAGCGCCGTCGCGGGGCGGAGGGGGTGGATGCGGTCCGCCACGACCAGCTGGTCGCCCGTGGCCGGGATGCCGCGCGGCTCCGCCGCGGCGACGCCGCCCGTGCCCTGCGGAAAGCCACCGAAGGACGCCCGGACATCGTCGAGCATGACGTAGACCACCACGGTGCCCGCCCCGGCCCCGTTCGGCGCCGCCCAGGCGCGGGTGACGCCGGGCACCTCGAGGGCCCAGAGCGGGTAGTCCGCCGCGGCACCGCCCTGCGGCGGCGCGCGGTAACGGTCGAGCATGCGGGTCCGGAAGTCCTCCTCCGCCTCCTCGTCCGCGCCGCCGGCGGCCGCGGTGGCGAGCGCGCCGGTGGCGTTGACCCCGGACGCCGAGCCGGAGATGACGAGTTCCGCGCCGGCCGGGGCATTGCCGGCGCTGCCGGGCTGTTCGGCCGCGACCGGGACCGTCACGGTGCCGACGCCGCCGACGGTGCCGATCGCGGTGGTGAGGTAGGACACGCCGTCGGCGGCGCGGCTCAGGCGCGTGCCCTCCGCCAGGATCGCACCCGGCGTGCCGGTGAAGGTCGCGCTGCCGGTCGCGGAGGCCTCGCCCTTGCGGATGACGCCGACCAGGGCCGCCCAGGCGATGAGGTGGACGCCCGTCGCGGTCGCCGGCACCGCCTGCCGCGCGATCCAGTCGAGATAGCCGTAGACGCCGTGGACGAGGCCGGAGGCGACCTTGGCGAGGATCGCGAGCGGCGAGCTGCGGAGGATGGCGCCGCCGCCGACGGCATCGCGCAGATCCGCCCGCGCCTGCCGCAGCAGGGCGGTCAGGGTGGGCCGTTCGAAGGACATGTTCCTGTGCCTCAGACGCCGGCGCGCATCCGCGCGCCAGGCTTGCGCGCCGATGCAGCGGCGCGCGGGTTGGAATGTCGGCCGGTGCGGTCTGCGGGGGGCCTACAGGCCCCCCCAGGCCCATTCGGCCCGCAGCGCAGCGGTGCCGCCCCCGGGCTGGGTGACCGTGATGACGGCGCCCATGCGGGTCGGCGTGCGCCATTCGGTCGCGACCTCGACGCGGTCCGCCAGGCCATCCTCGACCAGCCAGGCCAGGGCTTCCCGGATGTAGTCGCGGGCGAGCGCCAGCGTCTCCGGTAGGCGCTTGGACCGGCGCAGCAGCCAGAGCCGGGAGCCGACCGGATCGCCGAGGGCGTTGCCCCACCAGCCGCGACGGTCCGTCTCGCCGGGCGGCAGCCGGTCCCCCGGGTCGGCGCGGGCGTCGGTGAAGAGGCTGACGATCACCGCCGTTTCCAGCGCCGCCGCGGTCAGCAGCGCGCCGTCGCCGGTGAGCTGCCAGTCACCCGTCGTCAGCGCGGGATCCCAGACGATCGCGATGTCGGTGGCGGTCATGCCGGGGAGCCGGTGCTGCTGCCGGTTTCGGGGTGCGTGTGGGTGTTGAAGGTGCGGGCGCCCACCCGCACGTCCCCGGTCACCTCGAGCAGGGACTCGATGCGGACCTTCGGCGTATTGGTGACCGTGACCTGGCGGCCCCCGCCATCGATAACGATACCGGCGCGGGTCAGGTGGACCCGCTGGCCGAGATCGTCGTGGACGGCGCATTCGCCATCGGCCAGTTCCAGCTGGTAGCGGCGGTCGTTGGTGGCGACGATGAAGCCGGCGGCGCGGTTGCCGCCGGGAAACAGCACCACTACATCCGCGCCGGCCCGCGGGCGCGACGCGAAGCCGTAGGCGTTCAGCAGCGGCGTGTCGTCGCGGATCTCCGCCCCGTCGAAGCGCACCTGCAGGCGCCGCGCGCCGCGGCCGCCGAGCGCGGTGCTGGCGACCACGCGGCCGACCGCGATCATCGACATCAGCCGGGCATAGAGGCGGTCGATCACGGGGTCGGTCCGCTGGCCGGGCGCAGCGCCTCCGCGACCTGCCAGTCGAAGGGCTGGAGGATGATCGGCTGCGGCTGGAAGGCCTCGCGGGGCATCAGGGTCAGGCGCGCGCGGGTGCCGGACCGCCCGAGTTCGAAGTTCACCTCGGTGATGAGCCAGTCGGCGTCGGGCAGCCCCAGCGTGGGCAGCTGCACGCGGGCGATCGTGTTCGGCCGCCACAGCGCGCCGGCGGCATCGCGCCAGGAATCCGCGACCACCTCCACGGCCTGGCTGCGGCCGAGCCGGCGGGCCCGTTCCCATTCCACGCGGCGCTGGATGAAAGCCGGGTCGTTCTGCGCCACCTCCGCGACGATGATCAGCGGGCGGAAGCGGCGCCCGCTGCCTGGCACGGCGGCGCCAATCGAGATGTCGGGGGCGGATGCGCGGGTGTTGAAGTCCGCCGACGCCGTGGCGCGCGCGACGTCGCCCAGCGTTTCCACCGGCATGAAGACCGCTTCGTACAGGCTGTACCGCTTGTCGGCGGAGCGGGTGACGTTCGCCTCCTCGACGTTCACGCCTTCCTTGAAGCCGCTGGCGGCGCGGTCGGCGCCGAGCCGCGCCAGGACCAGCCGGCCGTCCGGCCCTTCATGGGCCAGGAAGTCGGAATGGCGCGCGATCCGGTCGATGATGTCCCAGGCGGTTTCCGTGAGGATGACGTTGAACTGGGGCACGACCTCCCCATCGCCGGCGCGTGCGTCGACCTCGATCCCGTAGACCGCGGCGAGGCGTTCGATGACCGCGCGGGCTCGGCTGGCCCGGATCTGGTTGGCGCTGCCGCGCAGATAGGCCGAGCAGTCCACCAGGTCCTGGCAGCGCCCCCGCCCGGTGACCTTGATGGCCGTCCCGCCGCGCCGGCTGACGGCGACCGCGTAGCGGTCCACATAGCCGGTGACGACGGTGTCGGTGCCGATCTGCAGGACGCATTCCATCCCCGGCTGCACCGGCACTGCCGCCTCACCCGGGAAGGTGTCCGTCACCAGCAGGGTGAAGTCCCCCGGCATGCGTTCGATGCCGATGCCGACGGAGATCTCCTGCCAGCCGGACAGCTGCCGGTCGCCCACCGTCAGGGTCACGTCGCCGTCGCGGCTGGGCATGGGCTCTCCGGAGATCATCGGGCATATCTGCCCGGTCTGCGCTTGACGCTCGGGCACATCTGCCCGATATTGTCGGCATGAAGCCCGCCGATCTTCTTCGTCGCCTCCGCCGCCTCGCCACCCGGCGCGGCTGGGACATCGATGTCAGCGAAGGCGGGCGGCACACGAAGGTGACGTTGAACGGCCGGTCGACCACCGTGCCGCGCCACCCGGTCGACCTGAAGACCGGGCTCTACCACGCAATCCTGAAGCAGCTCGGCCTCAGCCGGGCGGACCTGGAGGACTGACCATGCGCTACGCCTATCCCGTGACGCTGACGCCAGAGCCCGGGGGCGGCTTCAGCGTGTCCTTCCCGGACGTGCCGGAGGCGCTGACCCAGGGCGAGGACGAAGCCGACGCGCTGGCGATGGCAGAGGACGCACTGGTCAGCGGCCTGAGCTTCTACGTCGACCGCGAGGCGCCGCTTCCGGTGCCGAGCGAGGCGGCGGGCCGTCCTGTCGTTGCCGTGCCGGTGCTGGAGGCCACCAAGCTGGCGCTGCACGAGGCGATGCTCGCGGCCCGCATCAGCACGGTGGAACTGGCCCGTCGGATGGGCATCGACGAGAAGAACGCCCGCCGGGTGCGGGACATCCTGCACCGCAGCCGGGTCGACCAGGTGGAACTGGCCCTGCGCGCCCTCGGCCGCCGCGTCGTCGTCGAGGTCGAGGCCGCCTGAAGCGTGGTCCACGCCCCCGCTGGCGCGGATCACGCTTCAGTCCCCGCGCACGCGGAACCGGCCGCCGATGAAGTTCGGGTCCTCGGCGCCGGCGGCGAGCGCGACCTCGTCCGCGCGGTCGGGATCCTCGAACAGCCGCCAGGCGTGGACGAGGGCGGGCAGCGGTTCCGCCACATTCACCTCCCGCAGGCGGGAGAGGTCGGCGGCGCGGGCGGTCAGATCCTCCGCCACCGCGGCGCGCAGGTCCCGCAGGGCCAGCGCCGCGGCGGCGTCGCCGGCATCGGCGGCGCGGATCTCCTCCGCCTCCAGCAGGGTGCAGGTGGCATCGCGCAGCGCCACCGCTTCCTCGTAGCCCGGCGGCGTCGCGGCGGCCGTGGCGCGGGCCAGGGCCGCCAGGGCGGCGCGGCGGCACAACGCGGCCGCCGCTGCCTCGGCCGTTGCCATGGCCCGGCCCAGGCCGTCGTCCCCGGTCGCCGCGACGGGCCCCACGGCGGCCAGCAGCGCCAGCAGGCGGATGGCGTCGGCCGGGTCCTGCCCCAGCCGGCGCACCGCCCCGGCGAGGTCCTGCACGGCCGCGGCCAGGTCCGACAGCGCGGTCACAGCCGGGCCGCCAGGCGCGTGACCCGGTCCACGCCGTCGGCCACGCGGCGGCGGGCCGAGCCGAGCGCAGCCAGGCCGCCATCGACCGTGCGCAGCGTGCCGCCGACCGGCGACAGCGCGTTGCGGTAGCCGGCCGTGAAGCGCCCGAAGGCACGGTCGACCCCGGGCACCACGAGGCCGGCGACGTTCAGCACCGCGCGGGCGTCGCCGATCAGGCCGCTGGCGATGCGGGTGTACTGCCCGACCGCCGTCTGCACCTGGCGCACCACGGCCGCGCCGCCGCGCAGTGCGTCGCCGGCGGCGCGGGCGAAGTCGCCCGCCGCGGCGGCGTCGAGGGCGCCGGCCAGCGATTCCACCCGCGCGCCGGGCGCGAGACCCGCGAGCGGGAACAGCTCCGCGCCGTTCTCGATGAAGGTGAAGTGCAGTTCCACCACGCGGCCAAGGTCGTGGCGGACCGTGCTGCGGAATTCCACGAGGCTGGCCTTCAGGGGGCCGAGCGTCGGGTGCATCAGCTGGCCCGGCCCTTCCGCCTCCGCCGCCTCGATCATCTCGGCCTCGAGCGCGGCGACGTCGTCACCGACGAGGAAGCCGCGGAGGCCGAGCTTGCGGGTGGCGCGGCCGAGGTCCTCGACCCAGACGGAGTCCCGGAAGGGGTATTCGTGCACCGCCGTGGCGCGGCCGAAGGCGCCGTCGGCGTCCCAGACGCCGAAGGGCACGCCACGCCAGGAGGCGGGGCGATAGGGGCCGGGGCGGGTCATGGCGTGGCCCCGAGCGCGGGGCGTTCGATGCGCACGCCGCCGCCCGGCGTCTCGGTGCGGATGGTGGCGCCGGCGCTGCCGGGCCCGGCCAGGGTGACGCGCACATTCACCTCCTGCGGGGCGGCGGCGGCGGCCGGCGCGCGCGCGGCTTCCAGCACGCCATCGACGGTGCGCTGGTCCACGCCCGGGCGGCGCTGCCCGGCATAGGCGCCCTGCCCGGTGCGCGGGTCCGGGATGGACGCCCATTCGCGCGCCAGGCGGGACTGAAATTCGTCACGCGAGATCGCGCCAGCCTGGAACTGGCGCAGGCCGCGGCGTTCCGCCAGCGCGGTGGCCAGCCGGTCCTGCATCGCCGCATCGAAGCGTTCCGACCCGTCGAGGCCGAGCGCCCCGCGCAGGTCGCGCAGGGTGCTGCGGGTGATCTGGTAGCGGCCGGCGGCAGAGGAGTTCAGCGTGTTGCCGGGATGGCGGAGCATCGCGCCCTGCATCTCGTCGATTTCGTCGAGCGTCATGCCGGTGAGGTCGCGGTCGCCGCCGATGAAGGCGCCGTAGCCGAGTGTCTCGTTGTAGCCGCGGCCGCGGTCGGTGCCCTCGGCACGGCCAATGAGGCCGAGCAGGTCCGTCGGCGCCGGGCCGGGTTCGGCGGGGATGCCGCCATAGACGGCGCCGCGGTCGCGCCACAGCGTGGCGCGTTCCCTCTGCCGTTCCGGCGAGCCGGCGCCCGTCTCGCGATACCGCTCCAGCATCCGCACGAAGCCGTAGCCAGCACCGCCGACCACGGCAGCGCCGCCCAGCGCCGCGGCGGCGCTGGTGCCGGCTGCCGTCCCGGCGAGGGATGCCGCGCCGCCCAACGCCGACAGGCCCAGCCGGCCAGCCAGCAAGGCGATCGAGGTCAGCGGCGACAGGAGACGCGCCGTCAGGACGGCGCCCAGCACGATGGCCGCATTCTGCATTCCGCCCATCCAGCCGATGACGGTGTCGAACGCGCCGCCGATCGCCTCGAGGCGTTCGCCGAGCCGGGTCAGGCCGCCGTCATCGACCCAGGCTGCGAACCGACGGGCCAGGCCCTCGACGATGTCGCCGAGCTGCGGCCCCTTCTCGATCAGCCAGTTCGACAGGCGGTCCAGCAGCGGCACGAGCACCGGCGCCAGCCGCGCGGCGAGGATGTTGGTCAGGCCCTGCCCGGCGAGGCTGAGGCGCGTCTGCGCCATCTCGAACTGCCGGGCGGCGGCCGCACCCTCCTCGGTCACGGCGCCCGCTCGGCGCGCCTCCTCCTCGTATGCGCGCATGCCGGCGGCGCCCTGGCGCAGGTAGGGCAGCAACCCGGCCGGCAGGCGCAGCGCGCCCATGACGCGGGCCTGCAGGCGCGGATCGGCGATGCGGGCGATGCCGTCGGCGACCTCCGGCAGGACCTCCGACGCGGTGCGTGCCTCGCCGGCCGCGTTCCGCATGTCGATGCGGAGCATGCGGAGATACATCGCCGCCGTGTCGTCGCGGCCGCCGGCGGCGTCGATCACGGCGCCGCCGAGGCCTTCGAGGCCGGCGGACAGGTCCTCGGCCGAGGATCCCGCGAGCCGCGCAGCGCCGCCCATCACATGCAGCGCGGATGCCGTGGTCTGCACGCGGTAGGCGGTGCGGCCGAGTTCTGCCCCCATGGCCGCGAAGCCGCCGACCAGGCGATACAGGCCGGCGACGCTGCCGGCGGCGGTCACCGCGCCGAGCGCCGGGACCATCGCCGCGAGGTTCCGCACCGCGGCGCCCAGGCCGGCCGCCAGCGTCCGGACCGCCGGCGTGACGCCGGAGGCATTCCCGAGCCGCCCGAGCGCCGCGTTCAGCGCCCGGACATTGCCCCCGATCTTCAGGAGCGGCGCCGAGACCTGGTCGACGCCGCGGATGACGACGTTCAGCGTGCCGGCGGATGCCGTGGTCATGTCAGAGCCGTCCCATCTCGGCCGCGCGGCGGGTCCACCACAGCAGCTGCGCCGGCGTCATGACGAAGGCGTCCCGCGGCCCGAAGCCGCAGGCCATCGTCACCCGGGCGGCGGCGCGTCCCCAGCCGCCATCGGGCCATTCGGCAAAAAACGCGCGAAATACTCCGAGGCGTGTTCCAGCACCTTCGGCGACATCTTCACCGCGAGCTGGGGCGGGATGCCGGCGCTGGCCACCATCATCGCCACCGCCTGTTCCACCTGCCCCTTCTGGCGCTGCGCGGCGAGGATCATCTCGATCGTCAGCGGCCGCAGCGTGATCTCGGTCCAGGTGGTGCCGTTGTACTCGACCGCCGGGAAGCGGACCGTGCGGGGCGGGATCTCCTCGATCACGTCCTCGGCGTCAGTCAGGCTGCGTGCGTCCATCGTCAGCCCTCCTGCACGTCCGCGCCTTCGAAGCGGACTTCGAAGGTGGCGTCGTCGCTGTTCACCTCGACCGCGTTGACGCACCACATGCCGTTGCCGGTGATGCGCTTGCCGCTGGTGAGCTCGAGCGAGACGGAGACGCTCTCCATCCCCTCGAAGTCACCGACGCGGGTGCCCGCGCTGTCGCGGATCTGCGCCTTGATGTAGGGGGCGACCGGCTTCACGCTGAAGCCGTGGACGCCGCCCTGGCCCATCAGCGTTTCCTTCACGCTGCGGCTGACCTGGTAGCCGACGCTGCCGACGACCGCGTATTCGACGCCGTCGATGTAGAGGTAGGAGGTGCCGGCTAGGGCACCGGGCTCGAAGGCCATGGAATCGATCCTGCCGAGGATGGTGGGGATGTGCCGGGCGGGCCGGGCCGCCCGGCGACCGGGGACGTCAGGTCAGCGAGGTGGACTTCCGGAACTGGATCAGCGCCGCGAACTGGCGGAACTGGTCGATCGGGACGATCGGCAGCAGGCCGTTCACCCGGCAGCGGTTCGCGCTGTCGCGCTCCACCACCAGCGCCTCGGCAAAGGCATCGTACTCCTGCACCAGGCCGTCCGCCTCCATGCGGCGGTACTCCGCGAGGATGCCGTCGCGGATCACGCCCGTGGTGACGATGTTGGAGCCCGGGCGGAAGCGCGTGCCCTCGCTGCCCAGCTTGAAGCGGCCGAAGGTGCTGGTGACATAGGCCTTCAGCCGGCGGATCGCGGCGGCGAGGACGTACATCGTCTCCGGGTACAGGTAGCTGTCATCCGGCACCGACTGGGCATTGAGCCGGTAGGTGGTCACCAGCGTGTCGGTGAGGACGGTGCCGTCCGCGGTGACGACGAAGGCGCCGAGGCCGTTGTTCAGCAGCGTGTTGCGGTCATCCACGTCGCCCCACCGCTTTTCCCGCGGCGGTGCCATCACGTCGAGCCGCAGGCCGTGCAGCGGCAAGCCCGGATCGGCGCGGATGGAGGCGGCGCAGGCGCCGGCGAGGTTCGCGGCCCAGAGCCAGGCAGGGGTGGGGGAGCCGTCGGCCGGCAGGCAGACGGTGTGCTGGTCGTTGCGGGTAAGGCCGAAGGTGACGGCGGTGCCGAGCGTGCCGCGGAGCCCGGCGAAGGCACCGCCGTAGAGCATCCGGTCCCAGCTCCACCGCGCCGCCAGGTGGTCCCGCAGCGCGTTGAGGCTGGCCGCGTCGGTGTAGGGCATGGCGTGGAATTCGAAGGGCTCGCCGGCGAGGTTCGCCAGCGCGGCCGCGAGGTCCGGCGCCGTGGTGCCGCCCGACAGGCCGGCCGCCGTGATCGCGAGGCCTGCGGGCGCGACTTCCCCGCCCGCGGAGCCGAGGAGGTTCCGCGCGAGGGTAATGTCGTTGCCCGTCAGGCCCTTGTGGCGCGCCGTGACGGTGACGGTGTTGGTCGCGGCCGTCGCGGTGACCGGCAGCGAGGTGTCGGCATTGATCGCGGCGGCGATCGCGGTGGCCACCTGCGCCGTCGTCTGGGTCGGGGCGACCGCCACCTGCACGCGGCGGTCGCCGATGTAGACGGCCTCGGTGCCGGCGGCCGTGGGCGCGGCGGTGACGGTGAGCGTGCCGGTCGCGGCGACGCCGGCGCCGTTGTCGGCCAGCGGCAGCAGGTGGACCTCGCCGCTGCGGTCGCCCCGCCGGTAGGCTTCCGCCATCAGGGCGAGCATGGAGCCGCGGCCGGCGCGACCGCGCAGCCAGTCCAGCCCTTCCAGCAGCACCGGCAGGCCGGTCGGCAGGTCGCCGGTCGCGAGCTGCTGGCCGATGATGAGGCTGCGGAGCGAGCCGGCGGTGCCGGAATTGGCGCGGGAGTTGTCGAGCTCGGCGAAGAACAGGGTGGACCTGTTCGAGGCCGGGATCTCTCGGAAGCCGACCATCAGCGCACCTCCCCATCATCGACGGGCATGGGCGCATCGCCGGAGGCGCGCGGGGTGACGGTCTCGATGACGTCGCCGTCGCGCAGGCGGCGCATCCAGTAATCGGAGCGCGGCACCTCCCGCCCGGTGGCGGGCAGGTGGTCGCGCAGCTGCGGGTCGGGGACCGTCAGGCCCTCGGCGGGGATCACATACATGGGGCTTCCCTTCAGGCGGGGCGGAGACGCAGCGAGGTGGCATCGGCGCCGCAATCGACGGCCGGGCCCGGCACCTCGGTCGCTTCGGTCCAGGCCATCTCGAAGGCGACCAGGGCGCTGCCGATCGCGACCTCGGAGGATTTCGTGTCGATGCCGAGCGTCGTCTTCACCTCGTCCACCCGTTCGATCAGGCGATCCGGCGGCAGCAGCAACTCGGCGGCGGTGAGGACGGCGTCGGTAACGGTGCCGGTGATCGCCTCGAGCTCGTCCTCGAGCGCGGCGCCGTCGCGGGAGCGGGCATCGAGCCGGACCTCGACGGCCAGGACGAAGCTGACCGCGTAGAAGGACCGGTAGGCAGTGCCGCCGGTGCGCTTCCGCGTCTCCTGCCAGCCATAGACCAGCAGGGCTGGCAGTTCGCTGTCCGGCAGCGACCAGGTGCGGGCGCGGTGGACGCGGCCGGCGACGGCGGGCACCCGCGCGGTCAGGATGTCCGCCACCTTGTCCCGCACGGCGGCGCGGTGTTCGGCGCTCATCCTATCCGGCCCAGCTGCAGCACGATCCAGCCGGCGGCGTCGGCCGCCGGCACGTCCCGCACGTCGAAGGTGACGCCGGCGACCAGCACGCGGTCCCGCGCGAGCGGGGCGAAGCCCGCCGGAAGGTCGGCACCCCGGATCGACAGCGTCGTGCGCGGAGCCGCGACCGGCGGCCCATCCCCCGGTCCCTCGACCTCGACCGTGTAGCGGTCGAGGATGCCGGGCAGGTCGAAGGTCGGGCCGGAGTGCGGCGCATAGGTGACGGGCACGGCTTCGGCGAAGGCGCCCATCACCGCGGCGTCGAGCGCGGCGAAGTCCATCAGCTGATGGACGGGCCGCGGGCTTCGGCGGGCTCGTCGGCCGCGAGGCGGGCGCGGCCGAGATAGGCCGGCGCGTCGTAGCCCGACACCTCGAACCGCTCGCCCGGGCTGACGACGCGGCCGTCGGGGCTGTCGTCGTCGATCACGGTGAAGCCGACATGCGCCACCATGGCGACCGTGCCGGACCGCGCCCGCGCCTCGTCCTGCTTCGCCTGCTGGCGCTGGATGATGTCCATCTCCCGCTGCCGGGCGGCATCGGCAGGCGACATCATCACGATGGGCGCGGGCGGGGGCGCGGGCTGAACGGCGGGGGCTTCCGCCTTCGTCTTCTCGGTCATGGCGTCAGTTCACCTTGGCGCTGGCCGAGGCGTTGACACGGCTCGGGATGACGAGGGGGGAGGACTGGGTCATCACCCAGCGGGCGCCGGGGTCCTTCTCCGTCCAGCTCTTGGGCGCGAAGGGGATGACGGGGAAGTTGATGTCCTCGTCCTGGATCGCGGCGAAGGCGCGCACGCCGTCCACCTGGCGGGAGCCGAGGATCACCGTGCCGTCGGTGAGCATCGGCTTCTCGACGCCGTCGGCGGGGTCGATGAACCACTCGTAGTACATCCAGAGCGTGTACTGGCCCCAGGTGCCGAGGCGGATGCCGCCGCGTTCCGGCCGCACGCCGGCGGCCGCGAAGTCCTCGTTCCCGTTCTTGAAGCTGGACACGACGGCGGCCACCAGCGGATCGGCGCGGAACAGGCGCCAGGCCGCCGGGGTGAAGACGATGTCCGTCACCGGGAAACCGGACTGCTGGAGCACCAGCGCAGCCCAGTCGTCGATGTTGTTCGACGGCGAGATGCCGGCCTGGCCCCAGCGGTTGGCGCCGGCGAGCGTGATGTTCAGCGCGGCATTGCGGCCGTAGTTGATGACCGCGGTCGGCACGCCTTCGCCCACCACGGTGATGGCGCCATCGGTCATCGTCTTCGCCGCCATCCATTCCAGGCGGCGGAAGATGGTGTTCAGCTGGTCCTCCAGCTCGAAGCGGAGATTCGCGGCGGCACGCTCGGCCGGCGACATGGCGCCGCCGATGCGCTCACCCATCTGGCGCCGGATGGCGCGGCGGGGATCCAGCCGCGACTTCGGCTTCAGGTAGGGCGGTGCGAAGGTGGGCGTGCGGTAGCCGAGGCTTTCCACCACCTTGCCTTCGACCAGCGGGTTCACGAAGGGCGCCAGGCGGCGCTTGCCGTCGAACACGTCGATGGAGACGAATTCCGTGTCGCTCATCGTCGCGTTCGGGAAGAACAGGTCCAGCAGGAACTGGCTGGGTTCCTTCAGGTTCTCGACCACCCGGATGAGGGTGGCGGTTTCGTAGATCGACAGGGCCATGTGCCCGATCTCCTGCGCGCGTCCGCGTGCGTGTTGGGTTCATCCGGCCGGGGTCGCCGGCCGGGGCCGCGAATGCGGCCCGCCGCTCGTGCGGCGAAGACAGGCGCGCGGATGCGCGCGCCCGGCGTCTGAAGGCGGAGGGGGCGGGCCGATCAGGCCGTGACGGGCGTCTTGAGGTAGATGCCCCGGTCGCGGAGGCCCGCGCGGATGGAAGCGAGGGTGTGCCCCGCGCCGAGGATCAGCGCGTTGTCGTTCACCTCACCCGCGAGGATGACGGGGCAGTTCGCGAGGTCACCGCCCGAGGCGTTGCAGTCGTCGGCCAGCACGCCGTAGGGCACCTGGCTGCCGTCGCCCGCCGCCGAGGCCGACAGCGTGATCTTGCCCGATGCGGTGATGAGGCCGACCACGGCGCCGCGCGCCAGGTTCTGGCCGGAGAGCAGCGTCTCCGGCCGGGTGACGATCTGGGTCAGGCCGGCGATCAGCCGGTCCGGGGTGTAGGTCTCGGAGAAGGTCTGGGGGCCGGACATGCGGGTGTTCCCTTACTTGCCGCGCGGACGGCGGCCGGCGTTGAGGACGAAGTCGGCGTTGCCTTCCGGCGTGTCGCGGCCCGGGGTGCCGGCGCCGCCATCGGCGCCGAGCCGGGGCGGCGTCTCGGCCGCCATCCGGTCGGCGAGGCCGCGGCGCCCGCCCGTGCCGGCGGCCCGCAGCGCGCCGATCGCCGCCGCCGCGGGCAGGTCCGTCTCGAAGGCGAGGTGCGCGGCAAGCGCGACGTTCCCGGCGGCCTCGGGCGCGGAGAAGATGCCGGCGCAGCGCGCGCGTTCCGCCCGGCGCGCCGCGGCAAGGCCGCGCGCGGCGGAGGCGGCGGGCTTGTCCTCCTCCTCCTCGTCGTCGCCCTTGTCGTCGCCGTCCTCCTCCTCGGCCCCCTTGCCGGCCTTGGAGTCCTTCTTGTCCTTCTCCCCCTCGTCCTCCTCGGAGGACGTGTCCTTGTCCTCCTCGTCGTCGGACTCGTCGGTGGCCTTGTCGTCCCCCTTGTCCTTCTCGTCGTCGGACACGTCGGCCTTGCCGCGGGCAGGGGCGCGGCCGGCGAGGTGGGCGAAGCGGGACAGGGCGCCGCCCGCGGCGGTGCGGAGGGTCATCGGGTGTTCCTTCGGCTGGTGTGCGGCGGTGCCGCGCGGTGACGGCGGAGGCCGCCGGGATGGGGGTCAGGCGAGGCTTGCGCGCAGCGCGAGGAAGGCGGCGTCGGCCGAGCAGACCTCGTCGGCCAGCCGGGCCTCGACGGCGAGCTGGCCCATGAAGCAGGCGGCTTCCTGCCGGCGGATCGCCCCGGGCTGGACGGCGCGGTTGCGGGCGACGGCGGCGACGAACATCTCGCCCAGGCGGTCCACATCGGCCTGCAGGGCGTCCAGGACGTCCGCTGTCATGCCGGTGTAGCTGGCGCGCAGTTCCGCGGCCTTGCGCTTGCCGAAGGTGATGAAGTGCGGCGCGATGCCGTCCGCCTTCAGCATGGCCGAGATGTCGACCAGGGCGGTGATGACGCCGATGGAGCCGGCGCCGCCGGTTTCCGGCACCGTCACCCGGTCGCAGGCGCTGGCGATCCAGTAGGCGGCGCTGAAGGCGCTGTCGTCGAGGATGGCCCAGAGCGGCTTGACCCCCCGCGCGGCACGGATGAGCGCGGCCAGGTCCGGCAGGCCGGACACCATGCCGCCGGGCGAGTTGACGAGGAAGGCGATGGCCTTCGCTTCCGGATCGTCGAGCGCGTCCATCAGGTTCGCGCGGATGCCGTCATAGCCGGTGACGAAGCCCCAGCTGCGCCGATCGCCGAGCCGGTTCACCAGCACGCCCGAGACCTCGATGACGGCGATGCCCGCCACCAGGTCGTAGCCGATGCGGTCGCGCGGGGCGGGCGGGGCGCTGCCGAGGGCTTCGATCGCGGCCGAGACCTGCGGCCAGGCGCGCGGGTCGAGCAGCAGCGGCGTGTTGGCGAGCCGCGGGTCGATGCCGTGGGCGGCGGCGGTCAACGCAGGTTCTCCAGCGTGTTCCATCCCGCCGGTGCGGGGCGCGGGTCACGCGGCGCCGCGGTGGCGCAGCCGACATGGAGCCGGTGCGGTTCGGCGGGGGCGAAGGGCGGCATGTGACCGGCATCGCCGTGCCCGCATGGCGGGAGGGCGAGCGCCAGCGTTTCGCCGTGCAGCCAGCGGGTGAAGCGCAGCTCGGCCGGCGGTGTGCCGGCGAGGGCCTCCGGCCGCGCAGCGGCGAGCAGCGCCGCCATGCCGAGCGCGCCGCGGCGGGACAGGATCATGGGCTGTCATCCTTCGTGCCGGCAGGCGGGTCCTGCGGTGCCGACTGGTCGGGCTGCTGCCCGCCGGTGACGGTGTAGGTCAGCGTCAGGCCGCGGGCCTGCGCGGCCTGCTGTTCGAGCGCGAGCTGGTCGAGGTTCTCCTCCCAGTCGAGCCCGTCATTCTCCTCGGCCTCGCGTTCGAGGGTGGAGAGGCCTGCGCCGATCTTCATGCGGCTGCCCTCCGGCTCCTTCGTCGGATCGACCCAGCCGCGGCCGGGGCCGATCCAGCGGCAGCGCGCGTATTCGGCGCGGGCTTCGGCGAAGTCCGGCGCGCCGGCCGGCAGGGGCACGTCGCCGTGCTCGATCATCTCCTCGAGCAGCGCCACGTAGTGGGGCGTCGCCCAGCCGCGGCCGAAGTCGCGGCGGCGGCGCGTCAGCGTGCGCCACGCCTCCAGCAGCGCCTGCCGGGCAGAGGAGTAGGTGGAACCGCGGAAGTTGGCGCTGACCGTCTCGAAGCTGTTGCCGGTGGCGACGGCCAGGTTGCGCAGCATCGCTGCTTCGAACATGTCGAAGGCGCCGGCCGGGCGGCTGGAGCTGATGGTGCTGACCTTCTCGCCTGGGAACAGCTTCGCGAGGCGGATGGACCCGGCGGAGAGACGGTTGTCGGCGTGGAAGTCCGAGCGCAGGCGCTGATAGGCGGAAATGCTGGCGCCGTCGCCGTCCTCCTCCAGCGCCTTCTGGACGTCGTCGGCGTCGAAGGGCGATTCGATGTAGGCGCCGAAGATGGCGTTGATAACGGCTGCCTGCACTTCCAGCCGGTCGTACTGCGCCAGCATCCGCATGCGCGCCAGCACCGGCGTGAAGATGCCGCCGACCGGGCGGTGATCGCCGGCGCGGTCGGCGTCGTAGTGGTGCACGAAGGACGGGCGGCCCCAGCTGGTCCGGCGCGGCACCCGCTGCCAGGTGACGGCGCGGCCGGCGGCCCACCACTCCGCCTCATGCGCCTGGCGGATGTGGTAGGCGACCGGCGCCAGGCCGCGGGCGTCGAGCTCGACCCCGCCGCGCAGGGTCAGCGTGTCCATCGTGCCGTTCGGGTTCGACAGCCGGTCGGGGTCCACCAGGTGCATCGCGGTGGCGTAGCGGGCGGCGCCGTAGCCCACGCGTTCCGGCATCCAGTCGATCGGGCCGAGGGCCTCGCCTTCCACCAGATAGTGGCGGAAGGCGAGGCGGGCCTTCTGGCTGAAGCTGTGCTTCTCCTCCGCGTCGCCGTAGTTGCAGGGGTCCTCGCCCCAGGCGCGGAAGGCGGCTTCCGCCGCATCGGCGAATTCCTTCGCCCATTCGACATCGAAGGCGCCGCCGAAGCGGCGGGCGAGCGCGCGATAATCCGGCTTGGCCGAGAGGCGGAAGTCGGCGCCGATCGACGCGTCGAGCGTGCGGGTGACGGTGCCGGCGGCCCAACCATCATTGCGGACCATGTCGCGGATTCGCGCGACGGCGAGGTCACGGTTCGGCCCGGTTTCGGTGTCGGGCGAGCCGAGCACCGCGTTCCAGCCCGCCATCTCGGCCGAGGAGCGATCCGCGGCGTCATAGGGCGCGCCGGGATTGCCGATGAGACCCCGGATCCGCGCGCGCGCGATCTCGCCCCGGGTGATCTCCCGGCCGTGCTGGTCGACGATCTTCGCGGTCATCGGTGCCCCGTGGCGGGCATGCGGGCGTGCGGGGGCACCATCAGAACCTGATCCCGATGGCGCGGCGGCGCGGGCGGGCCTGCGCCAGCGCCCCGCGAGCGGCCAGCGCATCGGCGATCTGGCCGATCCACTGCATGAGCTCCGCGCGGTTCGCGGGCGTGAAGGCGCCGGCGCGGCTGCTGCCTGGCGTCGAGTAGCTGAGCGACACCTCCCGCCGGCCGATCGAGAGCGCCTGCAGGGCGGCCAGCGCCTCGGCGTGCCAGGCCTTCAGCGTCGCGGTGTCGATGACGCCCAGGTCCATGTGTCCCCGACTTCCCTGCGAGAGATGGCGATGCGCCTGCCGCGGGTGCGGCGACGCCTAGCGCCGGATGGTCGCGCTCGGCGCCGGAGGCGCGCGTCAACGAGCCCGGCGCCGGAGGGCGCCCTTCAGCGCGCGTAGCGGGACGCCCGGCGGTTCCGGGTGGCGTCCTGGCCGGCGACCCGCACCGAGACCGCCGGCGCGGGTTGCGGCAGGACGACGGGGCCGGTCAGTGCAGTGGGCACGGCGTCCGCCGGCGGCGGTGGCGCGGTGGCCACCGCTGCGGTCGCGTCCTCTCCGGCGCTGCCATGCGGCGATGCGGCGGCATCGGCGCGGGCGTTCAGGCGCAGGCCGAAGTGGATCAGGCCGCACAGCGCGGCATAGGCGTAGACGCGACAGTCCAGTGCCTCGTTGGCGCGGCCGGGGATGGGTTCCCAGACGCGATAGGTGACCGCGCCGACCGACTTCTTCACCAGGCGTTCGGCCAGCAGCTGCTGGTACCACCCGACATCGCGCTCGGCCGGGACGTGCATGAAGCCCGGCCCCGGTGTCTCAAGCGCAAGGCGGTTGCGGACCACGTCCTTCGCCGCGTTCACGCCGATGATGATCGGCCGGTAGCTGGAGCGCGTCGCGGCCGTGGGCCGCTTCGTCGGCCAGACCGGGGAGCGCGTGCCGTTGCGCGCGCTTTCGCCCTTGATGCCCCAGACCTTGCGGCCGAGCCGCGCCTTGCAGAAGGAGTAGACCTTCTGCGTGGAGTGGCCGCCGGTGTCGATGCAGGCCGCCTCGATGCGGAAGGGGCGCCCATCCTCTCGGTGGAAGCGGCGCAGCAGCAGCGCGTCCACCCGGTCCCACAGGGCATCCGTGTCGGGATCGCCCTCGATCACCTCCTGGGCGACGGACCAGGACTCCTCGTGCCGGCCCCAGCCGACGATCTCCACCTCGACGCGATCATGCTGGACGTCGATGCCGGCGGTCAGCAGCGCGACGCCGTGCGGCACCTCGCCGGCCCATGTCTCAGCGCGGGCCAGCAGCGCGTCCAGCACCACGGCCTTGCCGGCCGTGGGGCGGTAGGGCAGGCCGGCCTGGGTGTTCCACCAGACCTGCTTTCGGTCCTCGTCGCCCTGCGCCAGCAGCCATTTCGCCGCGATGTCCTGCGGCCGGTCCTTCTGCCAGGGCGAGTAGAGTTTGCCGGCCTGGAAGCCGGCGTGGTGGTTGTTGACCGGCCAGGTGCCGCAGGTGGCGCAGCGGGCGCGGTAGACGGCGTGACGCGGGCCCGCCCACCAGTCCCACGCGGCGGCGATGCCGCGGCCCGTGCGCTCCGGCTCCGGCACGTCGGCGTGGCGCCAGGCGGTGTTGTAGGCCTCGATCGGCGACTGGCGGATGCCGCAGCAGGTGAAGGGGCGTGTCTGATGCCAGCGCGCGGTGCGCAGCGCCCGCAGCCGCTCACCTTCCGACCAGGCCCGGGAGCAGGAATCGCAGTGGATGCGCGCCGTCTCTGGCCGGTGCACAGGGCCGTCCTTCTCCCACTGCACATGGCGGAAGAAGTCCGGGAACTGGCGGTGCCCGCAATGCGGGCAGGCGAGCGACGCGCGGCGCTGGTCCGAGGCATCGTAGCTCGCGGCGATCCGGCTTTCGTCCTCGACCGTTGGCGAGCAGGCGCGGATGGACAGCCAGTTCGTGTCGAAGGAGGCGGTCCGCTCCTCCGCGATGGCGATCGGCTCGCCTTCCCGGGTGACGGGGTACTTGTCCACCTCGTCCGACAGCAGGATGCGGATCGGGCGCCGCGCCAGGTTGTCCGGGCTGCCGGCGCCGGCGAGCGCGAGGAAGCCGCCGGGGAATGACTTGAACAGCAGGGTCTCGTCCGCGGAGCGGGTGCTGCTGGTGCCCACCAGGTCCCGCAGGACCGGGGTGGCGCGCACCATCGGCGTGATGCGCTCCTTCGAGAACTGCTCGGCCGCGGCCTCCTTCGGCTGGAGGAGGAGCATGGGGCAGGGGTCGAGATGCGCGTGGTAGCCGAAGACGTTCTCGAGCAGCGCCGTCTTGAGCAGCTGCGTGCAGACCATCACGGTGATGACGTGCACGCCCGGCTCGGTCACCGCGAGCATCGGCCCGCGCGCCACCTCGACCGTGCCCGTGTCCCACCGGCCGGACCGGGCGCCGGCTTCCTTCGCGAGCTGGCGGTAGCGGTCAGCCCATTCGGGGACGGAGATGCGCGGCGGCGGCGTCCAGCCGCGACGCGCGGCCTGGCGGAGGCGGTCAGCCTTCGTCGCGGGCGCGGAAATCGGCTTCGGGTTCGCCGAGGGCCTCGAGCTGCTGCTGGACATGGGGGGTCAGGGCCTGCACGACGCGGTCGGCCTCGATGCCCAGATCAGCGGCCAGCAGCGGGCCGATCTTGGCGGGGAAGTTGAGCCAGGCATCCCGCGCGGCCCGGAAGGTCGAGAACAGGACCGCCTCGGCCGCCTCGAGCTCGACCAGGGCGCCGCCGAGCTGCTGCGCGCCGATCGTTGCCTTCATCGCGGCCGCGGCGGCCTTCACCTTCTCCGACGTGGCGAGGTCCGGGACGTCGCCGGCGAGGAAGCGGCGGGAGAAGTCGTCGAGGTCGACCTCGCCAGGCTCGTCAGCGGCGGTGCGGCGGCGGCGGGTGAGTTCCCCGCCATGGTGCTGCGGCTCGCGCTCGGTGCGGACGGGTGCGGAGGGGGTGTCCGCAGAGGTGTCCGCGGGCGGCGACGCGTGCCGGTTGGAGTGGCGCCAGCCGGTGCCGACCAGGGTGGGATCCAGCGTTCCATCAGGCCGGGCCTGGAGTTTTCCGGCCCCGAGCGCGTTGCGGACCAGCTTGTCGCTGCATCCCTCGCGCCGGGCGAACTCCCGGATGGAGATCCCGACGGGCATGGGTGCGGACACCTTTCTTCACCCATAGCTGGGCACTGTACGAGGCGCGAAGCGTCCCGTGTCAGGAGGGTGGGGCAGGAAGGACCCGAACCGGGGGGGAGGGGGGTCGGTTCGGATCCTTCCGCCCGTTGCGCCGCATCCCCGTGCTGTCCTGCCCGTCGCGTCGCGATGGGATCGCCGTCGGCAGGGACGTGGGAGCGGCGCAATCTCAGCCGCGGGCCAGACGGCCCTTCGTCGCGATCGAGCGACGAGCCTCGGCCCGATTGCGGGGCAGGCGGCGCAGCAGGTTCAATGCGTCGACCTGATTCAGCGGTCGCCGCGCCGTCGCAAGCACCTGCGCGCAGATCCGCTGCGCGAGCGTCATCGCCTGCATCCGCAATTCCTTCGATGTGGAGGTGTCGGCCCGCTACCGCCGCGCGGTGGCGAGTGCCTTCGCAAGAGCCTGTCGGAAGGCTGGTGCCATCGTCGCCTGCGCGACCTTGATGACACGCGCTTTGAAGCCGAAGCGGGGCTTGTAGGCCGCGCTGCGGACGAAGATCACGAGCGGTTGCAGCTTCCCGTCTTCGAGACGCCGGAAGAAACCCCCGGTGCCGTTGGCGGTCTTTCCTACGAAGACATCTTTGCGTCGCTTGAGCGAGGCCAGCCCACGGAAGCCGATATTGCCAAACGCATTGCGCTTAACCGCCTTCGGCATGACGAGTGCTTGCCCCCGTCCCGTGCCGCCATGCTTCGAGCGTTCCGGCTTCCGCGTGCCGCCCGTCTCCTCGAGGACGAGGTACTCGGCCTGCCTCTCCTTCACGTAGACCCGCGCGACGAGGCTGTTCTTCCGCGCCGGCGCCACCGCGATGCCGGCCCGCGTGAAGGGCGTCGGCCGGTCGAAGATGGAGGGCAGCGCGCGACGGTTCGCCACCGCGGCCGCGTCCGCCATAGCTGTCAGCGCACGCGCGGTTGCGAAAGGCACCTGGCGCCGCGCCAGGTCATCCAGGTTGCGCGTCAGCGGCCGGAGATCGGCGCGTATGTCGAACATGCTACTGCACGGTCAGCTGGGTGTAGCCCCGCTTGCCCGGCTTTCCCGGGATGACCTGCCCGATCATCGCCTTCGTGATGGTCACGTTCGGCGTCGGGTCGGTGCCGGCGACGGCGGACCTGGTCAGCACGCGGTTGCCGGCGACGACGCTCTCATGGTCGCCCATGGCGGCGAGCAGCTCAGGCTTCAGCGCGTCGCACTGCGCTTCCAGGCGCTTGATGTCCGCCTTCGCCGTCGCATAGGCCTCGGCCTTCTGCGCCACCGCGCGGTCGCGGATGACATGGCGCGTCGCCGGCGCCGGGGCGGCGACGGACTTGGTGGTGCGCGGCATCAGGCCGGACTCCTGTCGAGGATGCGTTGCACCTGGGTCGGGTGCCAGATTTCGGCGCCGGCCGGCGTCTTCACGCCGCGCGCCATCAGCGCCGCCGCGATCTGCGGCAGGCTTGTGCATCCGGCCGCCTGGGCGGCCCGGATGAGGGGGAGCACGCGGGCCGCGTGCTCGTCGGAAAGACGCTGGCGCACTGCATTCGCGGCGCGCGCGGCCTCGGCGTCGCCAGCGATCAGGCGCGGACTGCCGAGCTTCACGCCACGGGCCCGCGCGGCCTGCAGGGCTGCCTTCGTGCGGGCGGAAATCATCTCCCGCTCATGCTCGGCGACGGCTGCGAGGATGTGGATCGTCAGCCGGTTCGCATGCGGGTTGTCGCAGGCGACGAACTCGACGCCGCTCTCCATCAGGTTGCTGACGAAGGCGACGTTGCGGGCCAGCCGATCGAGCTTCGCGATGATCAGTGTCGCGCGACGCGCCCGGCAGGCGGCGATCGCGGCCGCGATCTCCGGCCGGTCGTTCCTCTTGCCGCTTTCCACCTCGACGAAGGTGGCGAGGATCGTGCCCCCGGCCGCACGCACGTGGCGCTCGACCGCTTCCTGCTGCGCTTCAAGCCCGAGGCCGGAGGCGCCCTGCTTGTCGGTCGAGACCCGGAAGTAGGCGACGTACCCCGGCAGTCCCGCGGCGACGCCAGCGGCCTTCTTGAAGGGCTTGCGGGCCATCTCCGGACGGGGGTGCGGGGTGGTGGGCCTTCACAGACCCATACGTTCGTTTGACCGAATGAAAAGGCGGATCCCGGCCCGGCCAGGTGTCCGCGGCGGCCCTGCAGGGACCGCGACGCGCTGTGCGCGCGAGGATGACGGGGCCCTGAATGCGGGAAACCCCCGGCACCTTTCGGCACCGGGGGCTTTGTCTGCGGCGGGGAGGGCGGCTTGGGGTCCGCCCGCCCCTCTCTGGGCATTATGCCGTCTCGGCTACGCCAGAACCTGCCATGTGATCAAGGGGAAAAATTACCGCCTGTCCACATAGGCAAAGGGCGGCATTGATCGGGAACGAATGGGACTTCCGCGCCGCTCATCATCCTGCTTTCGTATCGGAGGAGAGGGGTGCTCCACCGATGGATCCTGATGTCATTGTCGAAGCTGACACCAAGCTGGTCTTCTTCGTCCAGGGCAGCCAGCCCGAGCCTTACCGCTGCGAGTTCGTGCGTGCGAGAGGCCGCTTGTCGGGGCGCTGCAGCTGTCCAGCAGGTGAGGCTGAACAGGCTTGCAAACATCGGCTCGCGCTTCTTCGGGGCGACGGTGCAGCCGTTGTTGGCGGGAAAAGCGAAGATCTGAGGTGCCTGGCAACGATGCTCGACGGCACTTCCCTCCAGAACGCTTTGAGGGAAGCGGAGGTCGCAGAATCCGAGTTGTCGGCCGCCAAGAAGAAGCTGTCGAACGCCAAGCACCGCCTATCCCGCATCATGCATGAGATCCACTGATGTCGGGCCCAGTTCGCTACCGTCGGCATCTGAGCCCGATCGTCTTCAAGGACGGGATGGCACAGGGCTGGGTGTTCGGCGTGCCGGACGCGTTCAAAGCCTGCCTCGACATTGCGACTGAAGGCCGGATCCTCTCACCCCGCAGCATTCTCCTGCGCGAACTACGCCGTCTGAAAATCGAATGTCATCAAGCTGCGATCGATGGTGATCGGTCGCAGCTGCACGATCTGTACGATGCGATGAAACGGGCCGGCCTTCCGGTTCTCGGCTGGGCGATGACGAGGGATGCAGTCGGCAAACCGCGCGGCGAATTTCTGCTTGAGCTTCAAGGCGTGCCCGCCAGCATCGAATTCGCGGAGGGTGACATATTCTTCGAACCCGCCGAAGTGCGGCGGATGCCCTGGCACGACGCGCTGCCGCTTCTTCGGCGATCCGTTCAGATCAAGGACTATTTTGTGGGTCGCGCCACAATCGACGTGATGGACTACAGCGCAGGCGAGATTGTCAAACGCACGGTTCTTGAGTGCTCCGGGCAGGAACTTGTCCAACTGTTGTGGCATGGAACGCTGCCCATCGTGAACGCCGATATGTCTCTGTGCCAAGAAGCCGAGAACTGATGCGCACCACGTTGTCGTTGGCTGCCGTCTTGCTATGTGGGTGGGCGACCGTCGGTAGGGCAGAGACCCGGCGACCCGTTGATACAATGCGACTGGACGAATTGGGCGTTGAATGGGTTCACGAAGAGCGCGCGGATGAGATCGACGACAAATGGCAAGTTCTCGTCTACGCAACGGTGCGTCGCGGCCCTTCTCGCGACTTCGCCTTCGGAGTGCTGTGCGTGGCCGACACCGGCCGCCGTGTTAGCATCGAACTTCCTGATGTCGTCTTCGGTGGGGGCAACAGGCGCGAGCTGCTGATCCGCGCCGATAGTGATCCTGCATTCACAGTAACTGCCATCGGGAGGACGACAGACCAGCACATGGCCGACATAGAGGGCGCACGGCTGGTTTGGGCTTTATCAAGAATGCTCGCATCGGCTCGCGAAAGAATTGTCGTGCGAGACGTGGAGACTGGCCGAACCTTCGTGTTGCCGTTGGGTCCTGCACGGCCAGAGGCGAACCTTGCCGCAGATCGATGCGAAGAGCTGCGCCGGCCGCGATCTTGATCTCCATACCGAACTCACTTCTCGTCAGGCCTTTCCCTGCTGCACATGCAGCACATCACCGACGCTCAACCAGCGGAACGCACCGTCGCAGGCCCGGAGACTGACAGACGAATGAGCGGCATGCGTGCGAACAAGCGTCTATCGGTTCCGGCTCTCCGGCGAGCAGAATTCCGGGCCATCGCGCGCAAGATCTTGGAAGATGCAGCCATTCGGAAAAGACTTGGGGCTTCCGACGATCTGGCCGGCCGCATCGCGACCGCGATGGGCCGCATCTATCTCGAAGGCGCACATGACGCCGAAGCCTTGATGAATGGCGCTCTCAAGCAGCCGGGAGAGATCGACCACCTCGATCTTGGTCTACTTTCCAGGAAGTCGTGGTGGAGTTTTCTCGATGCGGCAGCAGAGGTATTCGGCGGGCCGTATTGCGGCCCCCTCACGGCTACACCAAGAGGTTTCCTCCAACTCGTCACACCAGAAACTTCGAAAGCATCAGACGCGAGGTGGAAGGTCACAGTCCTCGAAGTTGATGGGCCTCCCGCGTGGGCATGTCTGTCCGGGCCATTCAGCAACAAGGCGGTTGGCCCCTGGCGTAGACATGGGCTGGTCAATCACGCCGAAACTGGCGGGCATCTCGTGTTCACGCAGTTGGCGTTCCGCAGCTGGCGCGCCTTCCTGGTGAAGCACCCTGACCACTTCGCTTGGCGGCGCGACAAGGATATGTCCGGCTACGTGCCGCCATAAGCCGGCAGCAGGTCACCCACCCGCAGGCCGGTCGGCAAGGTCCGAAGATGCCGTGAGCTTCAGGCGCCGCCGCACATATGCTGCGCGTCGGGCAGCGTCCAGGATTCCAGCGTCCGACGATTTGTCGTCGTGTAGACGCGGCCGCGCGGGTCGCCGGGTGGACAGTCCTGGGGAATGCTGATCAGGCAGAAGAAGACCTGGTCCCCCACCCGTGACCTGCGGATCGCGTCCACATCATCGTAGGACACCTGCACGCCGCCATTGGCGAACCGCACGGAGGATCCGGACCCATGGATGGGCCGGCCCGTGCGGCCGTCGACAAGGCGCGTCCCGATCGACGATACAGTGGTCGCCACGCAAGTGCCGGGCCGCGTCGGCAGGGACTGGGCCAGGGCTGGTATCGGCGATACCGCGCCGGAGATGCCCAGCAGCAACACGCTCGACAGGCGCACACGACGCAGCATCGTCATCTCGTCTCCCCGCACGTCCCCGGTGCGGCGGAAAGACTACAGCCGGAAGCCAGGAAGGGCAGCTACCACCTGGTCGTCCTGATCCCCTTCCCCAGATCCGCATGCGGCGCGTCGCCGGCGTGTCGCGCCAGGCTGTCCGGCCCCTCCCGCTCCGCCCGCCACAGCCGCGCCCAGTCGGCGCCGCCGAGCTGCTGCGCGTAGAGTGCCTGGACGATCCAGCCGATGCCCTGTGCGTGCCATCGCTGCACCGCGCGATAGTCCCAGCCGAACATCTCACCGATCGACCGCCAGCTGTGCCGATGGCGGCCCGTAACCGGGCTGGTCAGCGCACGCAGCAGCAGGATGCGGCGATGGTTGATGCGGTCCCGCGGCAGCAGCCGGATCCAGCCGAAGGCCTCGTCCATCTGCGTGACGCGCCGCGCCGACGGCACCGGCGGTCGGACCCCGCCCTCTCCGTAGCCGTAGGCCTCCGCAGCATCCGCCACCACGTCGGGCCAGTTGCTGCGGTAGCCCGCCGGCAGGCACCCGCGGGACGGCAGGGCCAGCAGCGCCGCGCCGGCATCCTCCAGGCGGAGCTCCACGACCTCCGTGTCGTAGATCGGCTCGGGCGGCAGTCCGGCGAGGCTGAGGCCGGCGGCCGGCCCGGCCCGGCCCTTCGGGGGCATCACTGTCATCGGACGGCACCTCCGGCCAGGATGACGGCGCGCGGGCGCGGCCGCGCGGCGCGGGGGGGTGGGCACGGCATCATGGGAAGGCTCCGCGGGTGGAAGGGTGCCGGGCGGGGCCCAAGGGCCGGAAACGACAAAGCGCCCGGAACCGTTCTGGCTCCGGGCGCGTCTCGCCTAGCGTAAGGCGAAAACTACTCCAGGCGCTGCCATGTGATCCAGGACCGCAAAGATCACTCTCCGCGCACGCGTGGTGGTCCACCCGGCCTCTCCGACGGCGGGCCCCCGCCCGGCGCCGATGGAACGATAGGCATATTTCCCGCCCATTAGCGAGAACATACAGCGCACACACATCAACGTGCGGTTGCTTGCGCTAACTTAACGACCGGCGGCTATCTTCCCTTTCGCCCCCAGAGTCCGCGCGCACAGGCAATAGAGCGTGTAACCTGTGTAACCGTGTTACCATGCTGAATCTAATGAGTTTTTCGGTTACACGGAATGCATGGCGACGTGTAACCGTGTAACCTCGCGTGCCGGAACAACATAGGTTCCGCCCGGTTACACGGTTACACCGAAAAGACGGAGGCGTGTAACCGGAAACTCGTTCGATAACAGCGAGGTAACACGGTTACACAGGTTACACCGCCCTTTTCCCTCCCGGCTCTCAGCCCTAGGCGTCGTCTTCGCCCGGCTGGTCTCGCATGCCGAAGATCGCGCCGGAGACTCTGTAGCAGCGCACCGGGCCCTCGCTTGGGATCTTCACCACTGCGGCCGGTGCGCGGTCCGTGGCACCGAGCAGAAGCCCCGCGCTGCGGAGCACGGCCACGGCGCGCTTCGGGTCCATGCCCTTGCAGACCTCGGTGGCCCAGACCTGAGGCATGATGAGGAACTCCCACCCCTCGGCACTGCCCGGCGGCCGCCGACGCCATCCAGCGCGATTCTGCGTCCGCATCTGGTCGGCGGCCGGAGGGACGACGTCACCCCGCTCGTCCCTGCGAATCAGCGGAGTGAAGCGGCTTTCCCCATGGAGCTCGAGGAAGGCCTGCACCTGCGCGATTGCCTGCTGGTCCTCCGTCGCGCCGGCGCCGCCGCGCTCGCCCAACCAGGTCTTGAAGCAGGCGGCCGCGGCCGCCATCGCCTCACCCTTCGGCCAGGGCAGCACGCCCCACTCGATCGCCAGCTCCCCGGCGGCGCCAATCAGGGCGAAGCGGTCCGCCACGCTGCGCACCTGGCCCGCGGCCTCGTCCGGCACATGGCGCTTGGCGAAGCCGGTCTGTGCCGCCTTCACCCGCGTCTCCAGCCCCTTCGTGTCGGTCACCCGGGCGCGGACCAGGTGCGTCAGGAAGCTCCGCCCGGCGGTGCCGTAATGCATCCGCGCGGCAAGCTGCAGCGCCTTCGCCAGCTCGCCCGGCTTGGCGAAGCCGTGCAGTTGCTGGAACACGCCCATCCGGGCCCCGGCATCGGCCGGCAGGTTCACCAGCCGCACCTCAAGGCCGGCCATCAGCTTCCGCCCGGCCTCCGCCATCTTGGCGCCGAGTGTCACCTCTCCGGTCGAGAGGAACATCGTCCGCCAGGTGCGGGATTTTCTGGCCCCGCCCTCCTTCCCCGCACGGAGCTTCCCGCTGCCGTTGGCCAGCATGTAGATCGTGTCGGCCACATCGTTGCTGCTGGCCTGGCCCATCTCATCCAGGATCAGCACCGTGTCGGAGGTCTCGGCCGCCGCGCTCTCCAGGCCGTTCGCCGTCGCGCGCCACTGCCGCACCTGCGCGCCGCGCGCCCCCCGCCCCCAGACGCTGCCCGCGACGTAGAGCGTGGTGGACTTGCCCGTCTGGCTGTCGCCCACGATGTGGAGGCCGCCGGAATCGCCGCCGACCACATCCAGCAGCGGTGTCGCCAACGCCGCGGAGATGGCGAGCGCCAAGCGATGGTTGCCGATGGCGAGCCGGCCGATGCTCTCCTGCCACTCCGCCAGCGTGCCGGCGGCGATGAAGGCGCCGTCGGTCCCGGCATGCTCCGTCTGCAGGATGACGGTGCCCGCCGCCGGGCCGTAGGCCTCGCCGCCCGGCAGGACGAAGACGTGCTTGCCGTGCGCCAGGTGCCATCCGGTACGGTCCACGCAGATCCGCCGGCGCTTGCTGCGCACGCCGCCGATGAACTGCTTCAGCAGGCTGCGCGCCTTGCCCGAGGGGTTGCAGTGCAGCCCGGCATCCTCGAGCTCCTCGGCGATGCGGTTGCCGTCGGCATGCACGAAGCGCTTCGGCACGCTCCACTGGTGCTGCCGCTCGTCGCGGTCCTTCCAGCGGATCACCAGGCCCCAGTTGTTGCCGGTGCCGTCATTCGCCTCGCCCACCACCTCGAACGGCGCGGCGATGAAGACGCGCTCGACCGGCAGCCCCTCCTCGTCCATCTCGGCCGCCTGGTCGTAGTAGAGGCCGCTGTCCTTGAAGACGAAGTTGGGCGGCAGCTGCGGCGGGTCCGCGTCCTGCGCCTCCGCCAGCAGTTCGGCCAGCAGCTCGGCCGAGGCGCCGGGAGGCATCGGATCGGCCAGGTCCCAGCCATCGGGCCAGTCGCGCGGGACCTCGACGATGCGCATCGTCTTCGCGCGGGTGTGGCGCGATCCCTGGCGCAGCAGGGAAGCGACGTCGTTGGCATAGGCCCGCCCGGGCTCGTCCTGGTCCGGCCAGCACACCACGTCGCGCCCCGCCAGGGGCGACCAGTCGGATCGCGCGGCCGCCTTGCCCCCGCCCTGGCTGGCCACGGCGACACTGTCAGGGAAGATCTGCGCCGCGCGGTCGGCTGCCTTCTCGCCCTCCACCAGCAGCACCGGCGCCTTCGGCCGCGCCGCCAGCCGTTCCAACCCGTAGAGCGGCCGCGGCGCCGGCGGCGCCTTCATGTGCCACCCGGTGCGGTCCCCGCGCTTGCCCTTGCTGTCGGTCCAGGCGCGGCGGCCATGGACGAAGGGGGTGACGTCCTTCCGCAGCTTGTCGCCGTCCCGCCGTTCGAACCGGGCCACCACGAACAGCAGCCCGCCTTCCGCGTCGCGATAGGGCCAGACCGCGACGGCGTGGCCATAGCCCGGGTGATACAGATCCTTCAGCTCCGGCACCGGCTGGTCGAGCGGCGTCGGCGTCGGCTCCCAGACGTCATCGCCGCCGGGCTTCGGCGCCGCGTGATGCGCCACGCCGTTGATCTTGCCGTTCGGCAGGGGCGCGAAGGGATCGCCAGGGGTTGCGGGCGAAAGGTGGTCAGACATGGCGTTCCCCCCCAAGGGACATGGGATCGAGGCCGAGCATCTCGGCGATGCGCCGGGCCGCATCGGCCTGGCTGAGGTTGTGGATGGCGGCGGCGAGGCTGACGACGTCTCCGCCGCCGATGCCGGCTGCGAAGTCCGCCCATTTGCCGGTGCGCAGGTTGACGCTGCACGACCGCCCCGGCGCACCGCGCAGGTCGCCGCAGCGCCATTCGTGGCCCTGCACCCGGCCGCCCGGCAGCCAGCGGGCGCAGAGCGATTCGAGATGCGGCAGCGCGGCGCGGTTGATCGTGTCGAAGGCGATCTGCCGTTTCGGCTGGCGCGCAACGGTTGAGACGTTGCGCGCGCGTCGCCGCGCGGCGCCACGGGTTCGGTCTGTCACGGGCGCGACCCCCGCGGGGTCTGGCGCCCGCCGTCACCCCCGCCCGGCGGGCGGCGATCGGCGGGCGCCCCCTCGCCCTCGGCCACGGGGGTGGCGGGCGAATCCTGCGCGGCGAGAAGGGCGGCCTGCGCCGCGATGCGGACCAGGTCCTGCGCCTGCTGCGCGGCGCGGCGACCTATCTCGGCAAGCTCGGCTGCGGTGAGACGGCCATCGGCCAGGCCTTCGCACAGCGCGGCCGGCACATCGCCGGCGTGGCGTGCAAAGCTGGCAACGGCGGCAGCCAGTTGCTCGCCATCCGCTGCATCGAGCGGAACGAGGCGATGGCTCGACAGTCGTGCGATCTCCGCCGTGACGAGTGGCGCGCCCGCCACTGCTTCGAGCACAGCGACGACATCGGCCGGCGGGTACGTGGAAGTATCGCCAAGGTCGTAGTAGCGCGCGATCTGCGCATGCGAAACGCGGACGCAGGCCGTCGCAGCCAGCACGCCGCCGACGCGGGAGACCAGCAGCCGGAATGCCGTCTTGATCGCGCGGAGGTCCTCTTCCGCGGGCAGGCGGTGCGTCATGGGCAGCCGCCGACGTGGGGAGAACGATTCCCGGTGCCGACCGCGGCGGCGATGCGCAGGATGGAAGTAGGGAGGGCGGGCATCATGCGCGGCTTTTCGCACCGGCAACACGCGCGGGGCCGCATCGCACCGGTATCGGTGGCGGAGCGAAGAAGTCGCTCGCCGTTACCGCGCCGCCGGTCACTGCCATGATGCGTCGCATCACAGCAGGACGGGGGATGCGTTCGCCGTGCAGGTAGCGGTGCACGGAACGGGCATCATGGAGGCCAAGCTCGCGTGCGAGCTCGGCGAGGGTGAGGCCGCGGCTTTGCCGGTATTGCTCGAGCGTCATGGCGACATGCTGGCCATATTGGCCACAAAAGGCAAGGCCACATTGGCCGCAGACCGGCCGGCTGCCGCTGGCCACTATGGCCAAATGCCGACTCGACTTCAGGAACTTCTCGACGCGAAAGGCTTGAGCGCCGCAGATCTGGCGCGCATGGCCGGGGTGCAGCCCAGCACGCTAAGCAAGCTGACGACAGGCAAGCGCCGGCTCGGCCTGCATTGGGCTAGGCGCTTTGCACCCCACCTCGGCGTATCACCGGCGGAACTGATCGTGGAACCAGGCGAGGCGGCGCTGTCCGAATCGCAGCCATTCGCCGAGGAAGGGCCGAGAGACCCGCCCCACGTTCCGCGCGGCTATGTCCTCGTCCGGGAATACGTGGCTGACGGCGCTGCTGGTGGAGGAAGGCTTCCGGTAGACTGGCAGGAAGGCAAGCAAGTCGTTGCCGAATGGGTTGTCCCGCGGGACCTGCTTCCGCCAGAGCACCGCAACGCGAAGGTGGCCGTGGTACGGGTGGTGGGTGACAGCATGACCCCGCTGCTGAGACCCTATGACCGCGTCATGGTCGATGTCGGCCACAACTTCATGGGTCCGGACGGCACCTATCTCGCATGGAACGGCATGGGCATCGTGTTCAAGCGACTGCAGGCCATGCCCGGCGATCCGCCGCGAATCCGCTTCTCCAGCGACAACCCGGCCTACGAACCCTATGTCGTGCCTGCTGATGAGGTGCATGTCCTCGGCCGCGTGATAGGCGTGTGGACCTGGCTGTAGCTAACTGGCCATATTGGCCTTGACCGACTGGCCATAGCGGCCATACTCCCCCTGTCCACGACGGGGGCCCTGGATGGTCACGCAGACGAACACCGCCGCATCCGGCAGCAGCATGCCGATGCTCACCCTCTATCTCTCGGCGCATTGCGCCGCCCGCGCGCCGCGCAGCAGCGCCGCGGCCAGGATCGGCGCGCTGGTGCTCGCGCGGCTGGCCCGGGACATGGCGCAGGACCTCGACGCCGCGGCCATCGCCCATGCGGCGCGGATGCTGCGCGCCCAGCCGGCCCGGCGTGACCTGCCCGGCCTCATCCTCGACGCCCGCCGCGCTGTCGCCGCCGCCCTGATGTTCGGCATGGGGGAGGCCGCAGCCCATGTCTGACGCGCTGCCTCGCGGCGGCCTCGCCGTCGCGCCGCCACGGATGCCGTCCCCGGGCCGCGACGCCGCCGCCCAGCACATCGCCGCGCTGCGCGTCCTGTCCGCGCTGGCGAGCCAGGACGTGGCGTCGGATGCCCTGCTCGTGCTGGCCGACATGGCCGACGAGGCATCCCGCACCGCCTGGCCCTGGCACCGGCGGGACTGGCGCCAGCTCTCCGCCGTGCTGCGGGACATCGCGCCCGCCTTCGCCGGGGTGCCGCTGCCGGCGAACGACCGGCGCGCCATCCCGTCGGTGGTGCTGCGCCGCGCCGCCGCGGCGCTCGATGCGGAAGGCACCGCCGGCGCCGCTCGGCTGCTGGCGCGCATGGCCGCCGCCGTCGAAGCACGGGGCGGCCGTCGATGACCGGCATCCCCCCGCGGCACCCGGGCGCTTTCAGGACCCCGATGACGGCCGCATCGACCTCCAGGCTGGCCGAACGCGGCAAGCGCGTGCCCCTGACGCCCGCGGCGCGTGCGGCGCGCGGCCGGGCACGGCTGCTGGCATGGCGCGCGATGCGGAAGGCTCGGATTGCCGGCGGGACGGGGGGCACATGATGGCTACCACCCGCACCATCCCCTGCATCACGGTCTGGCAGCCCTGGGCGAGCCTCATCGCGATCGGTGCCAAGCCGTTCGAGTTCCGCCGCTGGCACGCGCCCGCCTGCTACGTCGGCGCCACCATCGGCATCCATGCCGGCGCCCGCCCCCTGCGCCTGAACGAGGTGATGGACCTGCTGCTGCACCTGAAAGGTGCCCGACGCCGGCCGCGGCACCGCGCTGCGCGCCGACCTCGCGGTGCCGCTCCTGCAGGCCGCGATGCGCAACCCGCGCGCCCTGCCGCTGTCCTCCATCGTCTGCACCGCCGTCCTCTCGCGGCCGCGCCGCGCGACGACGCTGACCGGCGCCGAGGGTGGCGACAGCGAACGGGCGGACCACCACGTCTACGCCTGGCCGCTGTTCCGCATCCGCGCCCTGGAACCCGTGGTGCCCGCCACCGGCCGCCAGGGCTTCTGGCACCACCAGGTGCCGCTGCCCGAGGAGATCGCGGCGTGAAGTCCGGCACCTTCATCGTCCGCGCGCTGCAGGGCGGCGCCTGGGCGGAGCGCGAGTTCCGCACCAAGACGGCGGCCGACTTCTACTTCGCAGGCGTGCGGGATCGCGGCCACATCGACCCGGACCGGCCGGACCTGACCGCGCTGCAACTGCTGCACGTCGCCCGCCGCGGCGGCGCGCCGGTCCTGCTGCGGGAGATGCTGCGCGCCTCGGGTGGGACGCCGTGATGACGGATGGCTACACGCCCGACCTGCTGCAGGACCTGGCGCCCTGGCCGTTCGGGGCGCTGCGCCGGCGCTGGTATGCCACCATCCTCGCGGACCCGCCCTGGGCCTTCCGTCTGCACTCCGATGCTGGCGACCGGAAGAGCCCGCAGCACCACTACGGCTGCATGGACCTTGCCGCCATCCAGGCGCTGCCCGTCGCCGCCCTGGCCGCGCCGGACGCCGCGGTGTGCGTGATGTGGGCAACGGCGCCGATGCTGCCACAGGCGATCGCCACGCTGGAGGCCTGGGGCTTCCGCTACTCCACGGCCGGGGTGTGGGCGAAGCGGTCGCGCACCGGCGCGGCCTGGGCCTTCGGCACCGGCTACGTCTTCCGCTCCGCCGCCGAGTTCTTCCTGGTGGGCATGCGCGGCCGGCCAGAACTGCGCGCGCGCAACGTGCGCAACCTGGTGGTGGCGCCGGTGCGCCAGCACAGCCGCAAGCCCGATGACCTGCGCGATGCCGTGGAACGGCTCTTCGCCGGCCCGCGCTGCGAACTGTTCGCCCGCGAAGCCGCCCCGGGCTGGGACGCCTGGGGCAACGAAGTCGGGAAGTTCGGGGAGGACAGCGATGGCTGATCTCGTGGTGGAGAAGATGCTGGCCGGCATGGCGCTGGTGTTCGCGATCCGCGCCGGCGCCGTCGACGTGCCGCGGACCGACGCGATGCGCGGGGCGCTTCTCGGCATGACGCATGTCGCGGGGCTGCAGGCGTCGCACATCGCGATGGCTGCCGACGCGGTCGAGGCGAGTCCGGGCTGGCCCGATCACGACGCGCAGCGCCGCACCGCCAGCCTGCTGCGCGTGGTCGCGCTGGCGATGGAGGGGGGCGGGGCGGATGTAGCGCCGCGACCACGGGCTGGGGCGGCCGATGCCGATCTCCCGTGAGGACCGTGCACGCTATCCGGCCGACTGGGCGGAGATCTCGCTGCGCATCCGCGGCGGCCGCGCGGGATGGCGCTGCGAATCCGTCATCGACGGCCGCCGCTGCGATGCCGTCGATGGCGGCCGCCACCCGATCACCGGCAGCCGCGTGGTGCTGACCGTCGGCCACCTGAACCACACGCCCGAGGACAACCGAGAGGATAACCTGCGGGCGATGTGCCAGCGGTGCCACCTGGCGTGGGACCGCGAACACCACCTCCTCCGCCGCCGGAAGAAGCGCGGCACCCCTGACCTGCTGGAGACCGCGCCGCATGGCCGCAACCGAACCTGACGGGGCGATCCTGCTCCCCCCGACCGAGGGCCACCAGGCCTGCACCCGCGATCACCGCAGCTGCGGCCCCTGCGGCGCGCGGGAGATCGTGCAGCATGGCCGCAGCGATGTCGTCGGCGACCTGATCGACATCGCCGCGGATTACGGGGCGCGCGTCGCGATGACCCGCGCCGACATGGCGCTGTTCTGCGCCCGCGCGCTGGAAGTGCTGATCCGCGATGGCGGCCCCGGTCTCGCCGTGGCGCGCGGCGCCCTGCTGCTGGCCGAGGCGAACGCCAAGGCCCTGCGCCACGCCGAGGCCCCGGAGCGGAGGCGGCTGCATGGTTGAGCATCGGGACGTCATCACCCGGACCAGCAGGGCGCGGCCGCGGCCGAAGCTGACCGATCTGGACCGGGCCTACATCCGCACACGGCTCGCCGAACAGTGCGAGCAGATCGCGGAATCGCTCGACCTGCTGGGCTCCGGCAGCTTCGTTGTCGGCGTCGAGGTCATGCGTGAATTCGCCCGCACGGGTGGTCCCCGTCTGGTCACCCGTGTGGTCGTGGATCTGGTGGACGGCGAGGCACCATGACGATCATCGACACCAACCCGGCCGAGCCCCCGGAAGGGCCGGACGGGCCGCCCGTGGATCCCTGGATCGGGATCTCCCGCGTCGAGGCGGAGGTCGGCCTCGGCCGGTCCACTATCTACCGCCGGATGGACGCCGGCACCTTCCCCGTGCCGCGCGACCTCGGCGGCGGCGTGGTGCGCTGGCCCCTGTCTGAGATCCGCGCCTGGAAGGCCGCGCGGCCACCGGTCGAGCCTACGCGACGCGGCGCGAGCGCGCCGGAGGGGTCCCCGCGGCGTCCTCGCCCCCGGAAGGCGGAGCGCGCCTGAGCGGCCGGCGCGGGCCGCGCAGCAGATCCTCCGCGGCGGGCAGGCCATCCAGGAGCAGGCCTGCCCATTCCTCCGCCAGCTCGCGCCGGCGCGCGAGGTGCTCCGCCCGGTTGTAGGCGGCTTCCACCCGTTCCTTCGGAACATGCGACAGCATCGCGTCGATCACGGCGCGGTCAGCCCGGTGCCGTTCGTTCATCACGGTCGAGAAGGCGGCGCGCCAGCCATGCGGCACATGCTGGCCGTGATAGCCCGCGCGGTTCAGCAGGTAGCCGATCGCGTTGTTGCTGATCGCCCGGCGCGTGGTGCGGGCGGTCGGGAACAGCAGCCCCGACTTGCCGATGAAGGGCATCAGGGCCTGCACCACCTCCACGGCCTGCGGCGCCAGCGGCACCAGGTGGTCCGCCCGCTTCGTCTTGGTGCGCGGGGCCGGGATGCGCCAGCTGGGCTCCGGCCCGTCCAGGTCCTCGATCTCCGCCAGGCGCGCGCCGAGCAGCTCGGCGCCCGGGCGCACCACGGTCAGGGCCAGGAAGCGCAGCGCGAGCTTCGTCACGGGCTGCGCGGGCCGCCCCTCGGCGTCGCGCAGCATCTGCCGCAGTCCGTCGAGATCGGTGATGGCCGGCTGGCGGCCACGCTCGACCGGCTTCAGCAGGCGCTGCACCTGGGCCGCGGGATCAGTCGTCGCCACCCCCTCGCCGATCGCGTGGACGAAGGCCGCGCTGATCCGCTGGCGCAGCCGGTGGGCGCTCTCGACGGCGCCGCGCGCCTCCACCTTCCGCAGCACGGCCAGGACCATGGGGGCGGTGATGTCGGCGATGGGCAGCCGGCCGAGCGTGGGGAAGGCATCGGCCTGGAGGCTCGCCAGCACGTCGGCGGCATGCCGATCCGTCCACCTGGTTCGCTGGCTCTCATGCCAGCCGCGGGCGATCGCCTCGAAGGTGGTGCCGCCGGCGGCCATCGCGGCCAGACGCCGCAACCGCTTCTCGGTGCTGGGGTCGCGCCCCTCCCGCAGCAGGTCGCGCGCCGCGTCCCGCGCCTGCCGCGCCTCGAGGAGCGAGACATCCGGATAGGTCCCGATGGAGAGCGTCCGCTCCTTGCCCCCGATCTGGTACCGGTAGTGCCAGAGCTTGCTTCCGCTCGGCATCACCTGCAGGACGAGGCCACCGCCGTCGCGGACGCGGTAGAGCTTCTCGGACGGCTTGAGCGCCCTGATCTGCCGGTCCGTCAGCATCCGCCCCCCGTTACCCGGTTTCCTCCAGGGCGTTCCCCGGCCGGTTACCCTTCCTGCCGTGGGCTTGCACGGGAACGAATGGGAAACCCGGCGGCTAACCTAGGTGGTGTCAGGAGACGAACGCAAGCGATTCCAAGGGGTCTGCACGGTGATCGGGACAGGACAGGAACATGCGCTGGCGGAGAGGGTGGGATTCGAACCCACGGTAGGCTTGCACCTACTTCGGTTTTCGAGACCGACGCGATCGACCACTCCGCCACCTCTCCGCGGGCGGGACGGGCCATATAGAAGGCGTGGGCGCGGCTTGCAACATGGCAGGGCAGCCTGTTGGCGGGCGTTGACTCGCCTGGCCCGGCGCCGCTATACGCTGCGCCCTCCGGCAGGCCTCGCGGCTGCCGGCGGCTTGCTTTCGGCCGGACGCCGCAGAGGCGGACGGGGCGGGGCAGGTCGCAGACGATCCTCACGGGCGCACCACGCCCGGCACAGCACCGGACCACGAAAGCCCGAGCGCGAACATGACCTATGCAGTGATCCGCACCGGCGGCAAGCAGTACCGCGTCACGCCCGACGCCGTGCTCACCGTCGAGAAGCTCGAGGCCGAGCCCGGCGCCACCATCACCTTCCACGACGTCCTCGCCCTGGGCACGGAAGCCGGCCTGACCGTCGGCGCGCCGACCGTGCCGGGCGCCCGCGTCACCGCCACCGTGGTCGAGCAGACCCGCGGCGACAAGGTGATCATCTTCAAGAAGCGCCGCCGGCAGAACAGCCGCCGCAAGAACGGCCACCGCCAGCACCAGACCGTGCTGCGCATCAGCGAGATCGCCGCGGCCTGAGCCGCGCCGCCAGCGACAGGGATATCCTACCATGGCACACAAGAAGGCAGGCGGCTCGTCGCGCAACGGCCGCGATTCCGCCGGCAAGCGCCTCGGCGTGAAGCGGTCGGGCGGCCAGTTCGTGAAGGCCGGCAACATCATCGTCACCCAGCGCGGCACCAAGATGCGCCCGGGCACCAACGTGCTCGTCGGCCGCACCCATTCCATCCACGCCGCGGTGGACGGGCATGTGACCTTCGAACGCAAGGCGGAGGGCCGGGTCCACATCTCCGTCACGCCGCTGCCGGTCGCGGCCGAGTAGCCAGCCCTCTCCGGAGGCATGTGGAACGGGGGCCGCAAGGCCCCCGTTTTGCGTTCCAGGGAGCGTCGAACGCCATGAAATTCCTCGACGAAGCGAAGGTCCACCTCAAGGCGGGCGACGGCGGCGACGGCGTCGTCGCCTTCCGGCGCGAGAAATACATCGAGTTCGGCGGCCCGGACGGCGGCAACGGCGGCAAGGGCGGCGACGTGATCGTGGAGGCGGTGGACGGCCTCAACACCCTGATCGACTACCGCTACGCCCAGCATTTCCGCGCCCGCAAGGGCGGCAACGGCGCCGGCTCCGACCGCACCGGCGCGGGGTCGGAGGATGTGGTCCTCAAGGTCCCGGTCGGCACCCAGGTCCTGGACGAGGACCGCGAGACGCTGCTCGCCGACCTCACCGAGGTCGGCCAGCGGGTCGTGCTGTGCCGCGGTGGCGATGGCGGCTTCGGCAACGCCACCTTCAAGTCCTCCACCAACCGCGCCCCACGCCGCGCCGACAAGGGCTGGCCGGGGGAGGAGCGGTCGGTCTGGCTGCGCCTGAAGCTGATCGCCGATGCCGGGCTGGTCGGGCTGCCCAATGCCGGCAAGTCCACCTTCCTCGCCGCCGTGACGGCGGCGAAGCCGAAGATCGCCGACTATCCCTTCACCACGCTGCACCCGCAGCTCGGCGTGGTGCGCCCGGATGCCGGCACGGAATTCGTCCTGGCCGACATCCCCGGCCTGATCGAGGGCGCGCATGAGGGCGCGGGCCTCGGCGACCGCTTCCTCGGCCATGTCGAACGCTGCGCGGTGCTGCTGCATCTGGTGGACGGCACCGCCGCCGATCCGGCGCGGGCCTACGCCACCATCCGGGCCGAGCTCGCCGGCTATGGCGGAGGCCTGGCGGACAAGCCGGAGATCGTGGCGCTCAACAAGGCCGATGCGATGACGCCGCAGGCCCGCACCTCGCGGCTGAAGGCGCTGTCCCGCGCGGCGGGCAGGCCGGCGCTGCTGGTTTCGGGCGCCACCGGCGAAGGCGTGGCCGAGGTGCTGCGCGCGCTGCAGGCCGCGATCTCGGCCGCCCGGGGCTGAAACCGGGGCAAGGGCCGCCTTCGCGGCCCCGGCCCGGCGGGGGCAGGCCGGCCCCGCCGGATCGCCGCCAACCCCGCCTCGGATGAGGCGCTGCCGGCCTCGCGGCCGGCCTTCCTTCCCCTTTCCTTCCGCCTGACGCGCCCTTGGGCGCGGGTGATGCCGGCCGCGCCGCGGGTTGCGCCGGTGGCGATGTGCCCGCGCGGCCATGGCGCATGGGGACAACCAACAGCCCATGAACGTCCGGGTTGATACCTAGTTTTCGTGCCCCAACCGTTTGGTTTTCAAGCAAACGGCAGATTGAATACTTTTTGGCTAGACATTCCACCCAAGGTTGTGGCCTCACAACCTCGCGAGCGCATCACGGCGCCGTGAGCAGGTAGGGATCCAGCCATGGGCACGTATAACGACGCCAACCCGAACGCCCTCGACATGTCGGGGTGGCAGACCGTCTTCTTCGACGGCTTCAACGGCACCAGCCTCGACTGGCAGAAATGGCCGATCACCTATGGCGGGTCGCTGTACTGGAACGGCGCCTTCGAGTGGGACAACGGCCAGCTTTCCGTCGGCAACGGCGAGCTGACGATCGGGATGGACAAGCAGTCCAACGGCATCTGGTCCGTCGGCGGCCTCTCCACCTCCCCCTATGAGGGCGCGCCCTCCGGCGTCGGCAACGGCTTCCTCTATGGTCGCGTCGAGATCCGCGCGAAGACCAGCGAGGAGGTCACCGGCGCCGGCCCCTGCTTCCTGCTCTGGCCGACCGACAACGACCATTGGCCGCCGGAGGTCGACATCCTGGAGACGCCGGCCAACGGCAACGGCATGTTCACCAACCACTGGCAGGGCCCGGGCGGCAACAACGACGACCGCTACGCCTCGCATGAGTTCGCCCTGGATCACAGCCAGTGGCACACCTACACGCTCGACTGGTTCGCCGACCGGATGACGCTCTACATCGACGGCCAGGAGATCTACACCACCACCGAGAACATCCCGCATGAGCGGATGTCGGTCGGCCTGCAGGGGCATGTCGGCCTCGCCTGGGATGGCTGGTACGGCTCGCCCAACTCGTCGGGCGTCGACAGCGTCGACATCAGCGTGGACTGGGTGCGGGTGTCGCAGTTCACCGGCGAGGCCACCGCGCCGACGCCGACGCCGACCCCCACGCCGACCCCGACCCCCACCCCGACCCCCGCGCCCACGCCGTCCGGCCTGGTGCTGAATGGCGGGGCGGGTGCGGATGTGCTGCGCGGCGGGACGCTGGCGGACCGGCTGTCGGGCCTCGGCGGCGCCGACAACCTCTCGGGCGGCGCCGGCGCGGACACGCTGCTGGGCGGCGACGGGCACGACACGCTGGTGGGCGGCGCGGGCGATGACCGGCTGGAGGGCGGCGCCGGCAACGACGCGCTGCGCGGCCAGTCCGGCAGCGACGTGATCGTCACCGGCGCCGGTGTGGACCGCGTGATCTTCGCCACCGGCGACGGCGCGGACCGCGTGACGGACTTCGCCCTCGGCACCGACCGGGTGCAGCTGTCGGGCACGACGGCGGACCAGGTGACGGCCGCGGTCGTCACCGATGGTGGCGTGTCCGGCCTGAAGCTGACCATGGCAGGCGGCGAGACGCTGTTCCTCGAAGGGGTCGGCAGCGCCACCGCGAAGCAGCTCGGCATCGCGGGCACCTTCAAGGCCGCGCCGCCGCCCCCGCCGCCGGGTGCGGGGCTCACCGTCAGCGGCACGACGGGGGATGACTGGCTGAAGGGCGGCACGGGGTCGGACACGATCTCGGGCGGGGCGGGGTCGGACGACCTGCAGGGCCTCGGCGGCAACGACCTGCTGCGCGGCGGTCGGGACCATGACGGCCTGACCGGCGGCGCGGGCATCGACACCTTCGCCTTCGCCCGTGGCGACGGGCCGGACTGGGTGGTGGACTTCCAGCCGGGTGTCGAGAAGATCCGGCTGGAGGGCATCACCGCCGGCCAGGTGGTGCAGACGGTCGAGACGCGCTGGGGCATGGTCGGGCTCGACCTCGACTTCGGCGGCGGCGACGAGATGTTCCTCCAGGGCGTCTCGGCGAGGATCGCCGCCACCGACTTCGTCTTCGCCTGACGCGACCGGCGGGGGCTGCCGCCGCGCCCCCCGCCCCCGAGGCCGGCGGATCCCCTCGCCGCCGGCCCTCCGAAGGCCGCGCCGCCTCCCCGCGGCGCGGCCTTCGTGCTACTGGCGCGGCGCATGTCCACCCTCGCTGCCACGCCCGATCTCCGCGCCGCCCGCCGCATCGTCGTGAAGATCGGCTCCGCCCTCGTGGTCGACGAGGCCACGGCCGCCCCGCGGGAGACCTGGCTCGCCGGCGTCGCGGCGGATGTGGCGGCGATGCGCGCGCGGGGCGTGGAGGTGATCCTCGTCTCCTCCGGCGCCATCGCGCTGGCGCGCCGCGCGCTCGGCCTCACGCGGAAGAAGCTCCGGCTCGAGGAGAAGCAGGCGGCGGCCGCGGTCGGGCAGATCCGCCTGGCCGGCGCCTGGGCCGCCGCGCTGTCGGCCGAGGGGCTGAACGCCGCGCAGCTGCTGCTGACGCTGGAGGACAGCGAGGACCGGCGCCGCTACCTCAATGCCCGGGCCACGCTGAACACGCTGCTCGCGCTCGGCTGCATCCCCGTCATCAACGAGAACGACACGGTGGCCACCGCCGAGATCCGCTTCGGCGACAATGACCGCCTGGCCGCCCGCGTGGCCGAGATGGTGGAGGCCGATGCGCTGGTGCTGCTGTCCGACATCGACGGGCTCTACACCGCCGACCCGCGGGTGGACCCCGCCGCCGCGCATCTGCCCGTCGTGCCGCAGCTGACCGAGGAGATCATGGCGATGGGCGGCGAGCCGCCGCCCGGCTACTCCTCCGGCGGGATGCGCACGAAGCTGATCGCGGCGCGCATCGCCACCGGCGCGGGCTGCGCCATGGCCATCGCGCTCGGCAAGCGGGACCGGCCGCTGGCCGCGATGGAGGCAGGGGCGCGCGTCACCTGGTTCCTGCCGGAAGGCGAGGGCCGGTCCGCCCGCAAGCGATGGATCGCCGGCAGCCTCGCGCCGCTCGGCGCGCTGGTGGTGGATGACGGCGCGGCGCGCGCGCTCTCGCGCGGGTCGTCGCTGCTGCCGGCGGGCGTGCGGGCGGTGGAAGGCGGCTTCCGCCGCGGCGACCCGGTCAGCGTGAAGGACGCGGCGGGGCGGGAGGTGGCGCGCGGTCTCGTCGCCTATGATGCGGGCGACGCCGCCCGCATCGCCGGCCACCGCAGCGAGGAGCTGGAGGCAATCCTCGGCTGGCGCGGGCGGGACGAGGTGATCCACCGCGACGACCTGGTGGTGCTGGCGCCGGCGGGCTGAGCTTCGCCGTCGGCGGCGCCTGCCCTACAAGCGCCGTGACCAACCGGGAGCGAACGCGATGACCCTTCCCCTGCCCCGCCGCGGCCTGCTGGCCGCCGCCGCCGGCCTGCCGCTGGCCCGCCCGGCGCTGGCGCAGGACGTCTTCCCGAACCGGCCCGTCCGCATCGTCGTCGGCTTCACGCCCGGGGGCGCCACCGACATCGCCGTGCGCGCCTTCGGCCCGCGCATGGGCGAGATCCTGGGCCAGCCCGTGGTGGTGGAGAACCGCCCCGGCGCGGGCGGCAACATCGCGATGGAGGCGGTGGCGCGCTCCGCCCCCGATGGCCACACGCTGCTGCTCGGCACCATCGGGACGCTGGTGATCAACCCGATGGTCATGCGGATGCCGGTCGACCCGCAGCGGGACCTGGTGCCGGTGTCCATCGCGGTGGACCTGTTCAACATCCTCGTCGTGCCGATGGACCGCCCCTGGCGGGGCGTGGCGGAGCTGGTGGCGGCGGCGAAGGCGGCGCCGGGGCGGCTGTCCTGGGGGCACAGCGGCATCGGCGCGTCCCCGCACCTGTCCGGGCTGATGCTGGACCGGCTGGCGGGGATCGAGACCATCGGCGTGTCCTATCGCGGCGGCGCGCAGGTGGCGGGCGACCTGCTGGCCGGGCGGCTCGACTATTCCTTCGCCACCGCGCCGTCGGTGATGCAGTTCGTCGAGACGGGGCGGCTGCGCGCGCTGGCGGTGCCGACGGCGCAGCGGTCCCGCCTGCTGCCGGGGGTGCCGACCGTGGCGGAAGGCGGCGTGCCGGGCTTCGACGTCGCGTCCTGGTACGCCATCACCGCCCCGCGCGGCACGCCCGATCCGGTGGTGGCGCGGCTGGCGGAGGCGATGCGCGAGGCGCTGGCCGATGCCGAGGTGACCGCCAACCTCAACCGCAACGGGCTGGAGCCGATGGCCACCACGCCCGCGCAGTTCGCCGCCGCCTGGGCCGCGGAACGCGCGAAGTGGGAACCGGTGGTGCGGGCGGGCGGGCTGCGGGTGGAGTAGCGCCCGGCCGCGGTCCGGGGCAGGCTTCCCGCCCCCGCCGGAGGTCATGCCGCATGTTCCGCCCCGCCCGACTGTCGCTCGCGCTGCTGCCCCTGCTCGCCGCGCCCGCCGCCGCGCAGACCACGCTGCGCGTCGGCATCGGCGCCGACCCGAACGTGCTGGACCCCGCGCAGTCCGGCTCCTTCGTGGAACGCGTGGTCTTCGCGGCCATGTGCGACAAGCTGGTGGATGTCGGCCCCGACCTGTCCTTCCGGCCGGAACTGGCCACCGCCTGGGAATGGGCGCCGGACGGCCTCGCCCTCACGCTCACGCTGCGCGACGGCGCGCGCTTCCAGGACGGCGCGCCGATCGACGCGGCGGCGGTGAAGGCCAATCTCGACCGCTACCGCACCGCGCGCGAAAGCCGCCGCCGGACGGAGCTGCGCCAGGTGGCGGAGGTGGTGGCGCTGGACCCGCGCACCGTCCGCCTGGTGCTGAGCGAGCCCTTCGCGCCGCTGCTGTCGGTGCTGTCGGACCGGGCGGGGATGATGCTGTCGCCCGCCGTGCTGGGGATGGGGGAACGCGTCGCGGAGAACCCGGTCTGCTCCGGCCCCTTCCGCCTGACGCGCCGCATCGCGCAGGACCGGATCGAGATGGAGCGCTTCGCAGGCTACTGGAACGCGGCCGAGATCCACGCAGACCGGCTGGTCTTCCTGCCCATCCCCGACAACAACATCCGCCTGCTGAACCTGCGGTCGGGCCAGCTCGACCTCATCGAGCGGGTGGCGCCGTCGGACCTCGGCGCGGTGGAGAGGGACCGGCGGCTGCGGCTCGTCAGCGGGCCGTCCATCGCCTACCAGACGATGAGCATCAACACCGGCAACGGCCCCGCCGCGCAGCGCCCGCTCGGCGCCGATCCGCGCGTGCGCCAGGCCTTCGAGATGTCGATCGACCGCGCCATCATCAACCAGGTGGCGCTGGAAGGCCGCTTCACGCCGAACAACCAGCCCGAGGCGCCGGGCACGCCGTACCACTTCGCCGACCTCGCGCCCCCCGCGCGCGACCCGGCCCGCGCCCGCGCCCTGCTGCGGGAAGCGGGGCATGACCGCGTGGCCTTCACGCTGAAGGTGCCGAACCAGCCGATCGAGGCGCAGGTCGGCCAGATCATCCAGGCCATGGCGGCCGAAGGCGGCTTCGACGTGCGGCTCGAGGTGCTGGAGGCGAGCACGATGGTCGCCGCCACCCAGCGCGGCGACTACGACGCCGCGATCGCCATCTGGTCCGGCCGCCCCGACCCCGACGGCAACATCGCCTTCTGGCTGGCCTCGGACGGGTTCCTGAACTGGGGGAAATACGCCAACCCGCGGCTCGACGCGCTGTTCGCGGAAGCGCGCGCGGTGACGGACACGGCGCGCCGCCAGGCGCTGTACCGGCAGGCTGCGCAGATCTGGCTGGCCGAAAGGCCGCACCTGATGCTGTACCACCACCGCTGGTTCTGGGCGATGCGCACGGGGGTGGAAGGCTTCCAGCCCAGCCCGGACGGCATCATCCGCTTCGCCGGGCTGAAGCCGGGGCGGTAGCCGGCGGGGCGAGGCGCAACACGCGCCCTTCCCGCACGGTGGCCGGGGCCGCCCGGGCGGGCGGCCCCCGTCTTCGGGCTAGATCCAGAGGAAGTCGGCCGCCGACAGGTCCGCGATCGCGACCCCGGTCAGCGTGACCGCCATGTCCCCCGTGCCGCTGCCGTCGGTGTCGAGCGAGAGCAGCTTCGTGGTGTCGTCGAAGCGCGCCTGGGTCGCCCCCGAGGCCGTGAAGCTGGCCGCGCCGATGAAGCTGAAGGCGCCCTTCAGCAGGCTCTTGAACACCAGCAGGTCGGCATCCGCGGCGAAGTCGGTGATGGTGTCCGCCGCCCCGGTCGCGCTTTCCGTCACCTTCGTGAAGATGAAGCGGTCCACGCCCGCGCCGCCGGTCATCACGTCGATGCCCGCGCCGCCGTTCAGCTGGTCCGCGCCGCCGGCGCCCACCAGCGTGTCGTTGCCGGCATTGCCCACCATCTGCACGCCGACCGGGCCGGACGCCGTGACGCTGTCCGCGGCCGCGCCGCCATTCACCAGCTCCACCCCCGTCACGGTGACGCTGTTGGCGCCGAGTCCCGACAGGTTCAGCGTGTCGAGCCCGTTGCCGAGCGTGATCGCGCCGCCGGTCAGCGCGGTGGCCAGCGTCACGCTGTCCGCGAGGGTGCCGCCCGTCACCGTCTCCACATTCGACAGGGTCACGGTGTTGGCGCCGTTCGCCAGCACCAGCGCGTCCGCGCCTCCGCCGAGGTTGATCGTCCCGCCGGCGACCGCGGCGCCGAGCGTCAGCGTGTCATCCGCCGCGCCGCCGGTGATCGTCTCCACCCCCGTGACCGTCAGCGTGTTGGCACCCGCGCCCGACAGCACCAGCGCATCCATCCCGAGGCCGAGATTGATCGTCCCCGCCGAGAGCGCCGCGCCGAGCGTGATGGCATCCGCGCCGCCGCCGCCGGTGATCGTCTCCACGTTGGAGACGGTCAGCGTGTTGTTGCCGGTGGCCAGCGTCAGCGCATCCGCCCCGTCGCCGAGGTTGATGGTGCCGGAAGCCTGCAGCGCGGCCAGGGTCAGCAGGTCCGCCCCCGTCCCGCCGGTGATCGCCTCGATCCCCGCCACTGTCAGCGTGTTGCCGCCATCCGCCAGCACCAGGCTGTCCACACCGGCGCCGAGCTGGATGTTGGCCGCCGTCACCGATGCGGTGAGGGTGACCGCATCCGCCCCGGTGCCGCCGATGATCGTCTCGGCATCCGCGCCGACCGACAGGGTGTTGGCGACATTCGCCAGCACCAGCCGGTCCGACCCGAGGCCGAGCGCGATGGTCGCGCCCGTCGCGGTGGTGGACAGCGTCACGATGTCCGCCCCGCCGCCGCCGGTGATCGTCTCCGCCCCGCCGACCGTCAGCGTGTTGGCGCCGTTCGCCAGCACCAGGCTGTCCGCGCCGGCGCCGAGGTTGAACAGCCCTGCCGTCACCGCCGCGCCGAGCGTGACGCTGTCATCCGCCGCGCCGCCGGTGATCGCCTCGACATTCGTGGCGGTCAGCGAATTGGCCCCCGCGCCCGACAGCACCAGCGTGTCGCT
>NZ_JBNXUO010000027.1:0-70130 GCF_050563535.1 Falsiroseomonas sp. CW058 | reverse complement strand
CCAGATGGACGAGATCTTCCTCGCCATGGAAGCGGCCGAGGTCGCGGCCGAGCGCGAGGCGACCGCCCGCCGCAGCCCCCCGCCGGTGACCGCAGCCGCCGAGATCGTGCCCCAGCCGGCCGCGGCCGCCGAGGCGGAGCCGGCCCAGCCGGTCGAGCTCCCGGCCGAGGCGCCGGCCTCCCAGCCCGCCCCGGTCCCGCCCGTGCCCGTGGCGGCTGTGCCGGAGCCCGCCATGGCGGAACCGGCGGCCCCCGCCCCCGCCGAGGCGCCCGTCGTGGCCGCACCCGTGGCCGCAGAACCGGTGATCGGCACCCCGGTCGCGCCGATCGTGCTCGGCGCCGGGACCGAGGCGGAACTGCCCCGCAAGCGCGGCTGGTGGCGCCGCTGAGGCGGCCCGAAGCCCGGTGATGCCGGGCCGGGCGGGGGGCCGGCTATGCCCCTCCGCCCGGCCCGATCACGAATGGTATGCAGGGGCGTGCATAAAAACGCAGGGCCGGGTTGTCCATTGAATGCATGCGTTCCGGTCCCTTATGCGCTACACCGCCGCATGTGGTGGCAACTCCGTGACGGAATAGACTCGAAATGGGTGTCGTGATCGGGGAGGTGGCGCGCAGGCTCGGCTACCGCCCGGGGATGGCCTGCGCGGTGCTTGGTGCGCCGCAGGGCATGACGTTTGGACTGCCGAACGGGGCGACCGCCGCGGCCGACCTGATCCTGGCCTTCGCGACCGACAAGGCCGCGCTGCGGGCGATCGCGCCGCGGGCGCTGAACCTGTACGGCATCGGCGCGCGGCTGTGGTTCGCCTATCCGAAGAAGACCGGGCCCATCCGCTCCGACCTCGACCGGGACCATGGCTGGGACCCGGTGACGACGGAAGGGCTGCTGCCGGTCACCCAGGTTGCGCTCGACGACACCTGGAGCGCGCTGCGCTTCCGTTTCCGCGAGGAAATCCCGAAGATCATGCGGGCCGGCACCTGACCCGCGCCGGTCATCGCGCATGACCGGCCCCCTGCCATGACGTCGCCCCCGCGGCCGCCCGCCTGAGCGGCCCGGGGCGCTCCCGCGCCCGGCCATGCCCCGCCGGCCCCCCCGCCGCGGGCATGCCCGGCCGGACATCCTTCCCCATCCGTTGTTCCGGCGCTGCGAGGAACTTGAACCTCCGGCGTTCGCCGCGACATGCAGGCGGTCATGCTATGGTGCCATGACCAGGGGACGAGGGCGCGCGGATGGCGGATCGGGTGGTGGTGGTCGGTGGCGGCCTCGGCGGCCTCGCGGCGGCGGCGGTGGCGGCGGCGCGCGGCCATAAGGTGACGCTGTTCGACAAGAACCCCTGGCTCGGCGGCAAGGCGGCGGTGCTGCATCTCGACGCGCCCGACGGGTCCGGCCGCTTCCGCTTCGACATGGGGCCGACCATCCTGACCGTGCCGCGCGTGCTGCGCCGCATCTTCGCGGAGGCCGGGCGCGACCAGGCGCGGGACCTGCCGCTGATCCGCCTCGACCCGCAATGGCGCTGCTTCTTCGAGGACGGCACCCGCATCGACCTGATGGAGGATGTGGACCGGATGGCGGCGGAGATGGACCGCTTCGCCCCCGGCCGCGGCATGGGCGAAGGCTACCGCCGACTCCAGGCCGAAGCCGAGAACCTGCACGGCGTCTCCGAACGCTTCTTCTTCTGGCGGTCGGTCGAGGGGATGTCCGACACGCTGAATTTCAAGGCGAACCTGAACCCCGACACGCTGCGCGACGTGATGAGCCTGAAGATGGGCCGCACCGTCGCCAAGGTGATCCGCGGCCATGTGCCGGATGCGCGGCTGGCGCAGATGCTGGACCACTACTGCCAGTATGTCGGCTCCTCGCCCTACCTGGCGCCGGCGGTGCTGACCTCGATCGCCGACATGCAGGCGACCGAGGGCGTCTGGTACCCGGTCGGCGGCACGCGGGCCGTGGCGGAGGGGCTGGCGAAGCTCGCCGCCGATCTCGGCGCCGACCTGCGCCCCGGGGTGGAGGTGACGGGCTTCGACATCCAGGACGGCGCGGTGCGCGGCGTGGTGGCGGGGGGCGAGCGCATCGCCTGCGACGCCGTGATCTCCAACATGGACGCCATCCGCACCTATCGCGAGCTGGTGGGCGGCGAGCCCGCGCGGAAATACGACCGCAAGGGATTCGAGCCCGCCTGCTCGGGCGTGGTGCTCTATCTCGGCCTGAAGAAGCGCTACGACCACCTGGCGCATCACTGCTTCGTCTTCTCCCGCGATGCGGAGGAGGAGTTCGACGCGATCTACAAGAAGGGCGAGCCCGCGCCCGACCCGACCGCCTACCTCGCCGCGACGTCGTGCAGCGACGACACTTCCGCCCCCCCGGGTGGCGAGGCGCTGTATGTCCTGGTCCACACACCGCATCTGCGCCCGCACCATGACTGGTCGCGGATGTTCCCGGCCTATCGCCAGAAGATCCTGGACAAGCTGAAGCGCACCGCGGGGATGGAGGACATCGAGGAGCGGATCGTGGCCGAGGGCCGGCTGACGCCGGTGGACATCCATGACCGCTACAAGGTGCTGGACGGCGCGATCTACGGGCTGGCCAGCCACGGCACCTTCACCGGCGCCTTCAAGCCGGGCAACCGCAGCAAGGTGGTGAAGAACCTCTATCTCTGCGGCGGGGCCGCGCATCCGGGGCCGGGGATGCCGATGGTGATGATGTCCGGCTGGATCGCCGCCGACAGCATGGACCAGGACCGCGGCGGCCGCGGCATGGGCGAGGCGGCGCGCGAGGCCGGCCGGCGCGACGCCGAACGGACGCTCGCCGCCGAATGAGCGCGGCGCGCGCCTTCCCGGGGCGGCCCCAATGACCGGCCCCGCGCCGGCGAAGCCCGCCGCCGATCCGGTCGCCGCCTACAGCCCGCGCCACATGGCGTTCTTCCACTTCATGTTCGGCCGCTTCTTCGGCCGGCACATGCGGGCGCTGCGGGTGGCGCGCTGGGGGCTGCCGGCGGACCATGGCGCGCGCCCGCTGGTGGTCTTCGCCAACCATCCGGGCTGGTGGGACGGCGTCGCCTTCATGCTGCTGTCCCGCGCGCTGTTTCCCAGCCGCGCCATGTTCATCCCGATGGATGCGGCGGCGCTGTCGCGCTACCGCTTCATGACGCGGCTCGGCGTCTTCGGGGTGGAGACGGGGACGCCGCGCGGCGCGGTCGCCTTCCTGCGCACCGCGAGGCAGGTGCTGGCCGCGCCCGACCGGATGCTGTGGATGAACGCGCCCGGCCGCTTCTCGGACGCGCGCGAGCGGCCCGTGCCGATCGCGCCCGGCATGACCCGCCTGGCCGAGATGGCGCCGGATGCGCTGTTCGTCCCGCTCGCCCTCGACTACCCCTTCTGGACCGAGCGCAAGGCGGAGATGCTGGCCGCCTTCGGCGACCCGATCGAGGGCGCGGCGCTCGCCGCCATGGACCGCGACGCGCGGGGGGAGGCGCTGTCGCGCGCGCTCGCCGCCACGATGGACCGGCTGGCGGAGGACGCCATCGCGCGCGACCCTGCCCGCTTCGAGACGCTGCTGAGGGGGCGCGAAGGAATGGGCGGCATCTTCGACCTGTGGCGGACGCTGCGCGCCGCCATGCGCGGCGAACGCTTCGACCCCCGCCACGACCCGCGCGCGGAGGCGCCCGCCCCCCGCCGCGACACCCGGCAGGAGGCCGGCTGAGGATGGATCTCGATTTCACCTGGGCCTGGATCGCCCTGGCGCTGGCCACCTTCCCGGCCTCCATGGCGGTGGCCAACCTGGTGCTGGTGCGGCGCGCCGCCGGGGCGCCGCCGCCGGGGGCGCTGGTCTCCATCCTGGTGCCCGCCCGCAACGAGGAGGCGAACATCGCCGCCTGCCTCGACGCCGCCCTCGCCTCGGCCGGCGTCGCGGTGGAGGTGGTGGTGATGGATGACGGCTCCACCGACCGCACGGCGGAGATCGTGCGCGCCCATGCCGCGCGCGACCCGCGGGTGCGGCTGGAAGCCGCGCCGCCGCTGCCGCCGGGCTGGACCGGCAAGGTCCATGCCTGCGCCCGGCTGGCGGAAGCCGCGCGTGGGACGCACCTGCTGTTCATCGACGCCGATGTGCGCCTGGCCCCCGATGCGGCGGCGCGCATGGCCGGGCATGCGGCGGCGCAGCGCATCGGCATGGTCACCGGCGTGCCGCGCCAGGTGATCGGTTCGCTGGGCGAGGCGCTGACGGTGCCGATGATCAACTTCCTGATCTTCTGCTACCTGCCCGGGGGCGGCCGCGCCTTCACCCGCCGCCCGGACCTCGCGGCCGCCTGCGGGCAGTTGCTGCTGGCGGAACGCGGGGCCTATGACGCGGCCGGCGGCCATGCCGGCATCCGCGGCGTGATGCATGACGCGCTGCAACTCGCCCGCCGGATGCGCGCGGCCGGCCACGGGACGGAGGTGGTGGAGGGTGCCGACCTCGCGACCTGCCGGATGTATTCGACCTTCGCGGAGTGCTGGTCGGGCTTCCTGAAGAATGCCCGCGAAGGCATGGCCACCCCGGTCGGCCTGCCGATCTGGACCGCGATGCTGGCCGGCGCCTTCCTGTGGCCCATCGCGCTGCTGCCGGAAGCCTGGGCCTTCCTGGCGCTGGCGCTCGGCCTCGCGCTCCGCGCCGCGGTGACGCTGCGCGTGCGGGAGCCGTGGTGGACCGTGCCGCTGCACCCGGCCGCCGTCGCCGTCGCGCTGGCGATCCAGTGGACCGCTCTCGCGCGCTCCGCGCTCGGCCGGCCGGCCGGCTGGAAAGGCCGCGCCTACCAGCCCGACCAGGCGGCCTGAGCGATGGAGGGCGGCGCGGCGATCGCCGTCGGCCCGCCGACGCGCGACCATGACGGGGAGAATTTCCCCGTCGCCTCCTTCCTGCTGCCGAGGGACATCCGGCCGAAGGTGCTCGCCTTCTACCGCTTCGTCCGCACGGCCGACGACATCGCCGACGCGCCCGGCCTGCCGGCGGAGGCGAAGCTGCGGCGGCTGGCGGCGCTGGAGGCGCGGCTCGACGCGCCGGACGGGCCGCTCGCCCTGGTCGGGGATGCGGAGGCGCGGGCCATGCTCTCCGCCTTCCGGCAGGATGCGGTGCAGCGCCGCTACGCCGACTGGGCGGGGCTCGAGGACTACTGCGCGCGCTCGGCCGCGCCGGTCGGGCGGATGCTGCTGCGCCTGCATGGGGAGGACGCGGCGGCCGTGCCGGCGGCGGACGCGCTCTGCGCCGCGCTGCAGGTGCTGAACCACCTGCAGGATCTGGTGCCGGACCGCGACGCGCTGGACCGCATCTACCTGCCGCTGCCCTGGATGGAGACGGCGGGCGGGGAAGCCGCCTTCTTCGCCCCCGCCAACCCGGCGCGCCGCGCCGTGCTCGATGCCGGGCTCGACCGGGTGGAGGCGCTGCTGGAAACGGCGGCGCCGCTGCCGCGGCTGCTGCGGTCGCGGCTGCGGCGGCAGGCGGCGGTGACGCTCGGCCTCGGCTGGCGGCTGCTGGCGCGGCTGCGCGCGGCCGATCCGGTGGCGGGGCGGGTCGCGCTCTCGAAGGCCGATTTCGCGGCGGCCTTCGCGCGCTGCGCGCTGCCGCCGCCATCGGATGCGGCGGTGGTGCGGGCGCGGGTGGCGCGGGCGCGGTCCTCCTTCGCGCGCGGGATGGCGGTGCTGAAGGGGGACCGCCGGCGCGCCCTGTTCGCGGTCTACGGCTTCTGCCGCGCGGTGGACGACATCGCCGACGCCGCCCTGCCGGCGGCCGAGAAGCGACGCTTCCTCGGGCAGTGGCGGGCGAAGCTGGCGCGGCCGGACTGCGCGCTCTCGGCCGAGCTGGCCTGGGCGCGGGACGCCTTCGCGCTGCCGGCGGCGGAGCTGGAGGCGATGATCGCGGGGATGGAGACGGATGCCGCGGGCCCCGTGCGGCTGGCGGACGAGGCGGCGCTCGACCTCTACTGCCGGCGCGTGGCGGGCAGCGTCGGCGCGCTGGCCGTCCGCATCTTCGGCGCGCCGGGGGCGGAGGGCTTCGGCCTGCGGCTCGGCCGCACCTTCCAGCTGGTGAACATCCTGCGCGACGCGGAGGAGGATGCGCGGATCGACCGCGTCTATGTCCCGGCGAGCCTGCTGGCGCGGCACGGCGTCGCGCCCGGGGGCGCGCCTGGAATGACGCCCGGGGGCGCGCCTGGAATGACGCCCGGGGGCGCGCCCGCCATCGTCGCCCATCCCGGCTTCGCCGCCTGCTGCGCCGAGCTGGCGCACCGCGCGGCGGAAGGCTTCGCCGCGGCGGAGCGCGAACTGGCGGCGCTGGATGTGCGGGCGCTGAAGCCGGCGCGGGTGATGATGTGGGGCTATCGCCGCCTGCTGGACCGCATGATGGCGCGGGGCTTCGCGCATCCCCGCGCCCGCCCGCGCCTGACCGGCGGGGAGCGGCTGCGCATGGCGCTGATGGCGGTGGGGCGGTGACGGTGCATGTGATCGGCGCGGGCGTCGCCGGGCTGGCCGCGGCGCTCGCCCTGGTCCGCGCCGGCCGGCGCGTGACGCTGCACGAGGCGACGCACGCCGCGGGCGGCCGCGCGCGCGCCCTGCCGGACGGCACCGACAACGGCACCCATGCGCTGCTCGGCGCCAACCGCGCGGCGCTGCGCTTCCTCGACGCGATCGGCGCGCGGGAGGGCTGGATCGAGCCCGAGCCCGAGGGGCTGCCGGTGCTCGACCTCGCCGACCACTCGGCCCGGCGCGTCGCGCTGTCGCCGCTGGCCTGGGGGGATGCGGCGCGGCGACCGGCGGGGCTGACGCTCGGCGGGCTCGGCGCGCTGCTGCGGCTGGCGATCCCCGGCGCGGACCGCAGCGTGGCCAGCGCCTTCGCGCGCCATCCCGTGCTGCTGCGCGCGCTGGTGGAGCCGCTGACGGTGGCGGCGCTGAACACGCCGGCCGACGAAGCCTCGGCGCGGATGCTGGGCGCGGTGCTGCGCCGGCTCGGTGCACCCGGGGCGGCGCGGCTCTATGTCGCGGCGCGCGGGCTCGGGCCGGACCTGGTGGCGCCGGCGCTGGCGACGCTGGCCTGCCACGGCATGTCGTTCCGCCACGGCGCGCGGCTGCGCGGCATCGGCCGGGCGGAAGGCCGTGCCACGGCGCTGGATTTCGGGGAGCATGCGGTCGCGCTCGGCGCCGGGGATGCGGTGGTGCTGGCACTTCCCCCCTGGGAAGCGGTGCGCCTGCTGCCGGAGCTGCCGGCGCCGCGGGATCATGCGCCCATCCTGAACCTGCACTTCGCCCGGGGCGTGGACGGGCCGGTGCGCTTCATCGGGCTGCTGGGCGGGCTGGCGCAATGGGTCCTGGTCCGGCCGGAGGGCGTCTCCGTCACCGTCAGCGCCGCCGATGCCCCGGTGGCCCTGACGGATGCCGAGGCCGCGGCGCGCATCTGGCCCGAGGTGCGGGACGCGGCGATCCGCTTCGCCCTGCCGGGCGAATGGCCCGCCACGCCGCCGAGCGCCCGCGCGGTGCGGGAGAGGCGGGCGACGCCGCGCCACGCCACCGGCCCCCGCCCGCGCCCGCCGCGCCGCCCGCTGGCCAACCTCGCCCTCGCCGGCGACTGGACCTTCCCCGCCCTGCCCGCGACGATCGAGGCGGCCGTCCGCTCCGGCGAGGCCGCCGCCGCCGCGCTGCTGCACGCGCCCGCCGGGGCCCCGGCATGAACATGTCCAACGGGGCCCCGGCATGAGCCCGGCCGCCGCGCTGGCCGCGCTGCGCGCCGCGGAGGCGCGGGACGGCGCGCCCGACCTCCCGCAGCGCCGCGCGCTGCTCGATGCGCTGGCGGAGGCGCTGCTGGCGCGGGCGGAGGCGATCGCCGCGGCGCTCGATGCCGATTACGGCGGGCGGTCGCGCCACGACACGCTGCTGGCCGACGTGGTCTGCACCGTGGATGCGGCGCGCCATTCCCGCCGGCACCTGCGCCGCTGGGCGCGGCCGCGCCGCGTGGCCGTGCCCTTCCCCTTCCGGCCCGCCTCCGCGCGGGAGGTGCCGGTGCCGAAGGGCGTCGTCGGCATCATGGCGCCGTGGAACTACCCGGTGCAGCTCGCCCTCTGGCCCGTGGTGGATGCGGTCGCGGCGGGCAACCGCGTGGCGGTGAAGCCGTCCGAGCACACGCCCCGCACCGCGGCGCTGCTGGCGGAACTGCTGGACGCCGCGCTCGGCCCCGACATGGCGCGCACCGTGCAGGGCGGGCCGGAGGTGGCGCGCGACTTCGCCGCCCAGCCCTGGGACCACCTGGTCTTCACCGGCGGGACCGAGACCGGGCGGCGGGTGGCGGAAGCCGCGGCGCGCAACCTGGTGCCGGTCACGCTCGAGCTCGGCGGCAAGTGCCCGGCCATCGTGCTGCCGGGCGCCGACCTGGCGGCGGCCGCGCGCAGCATCCTCGCGGGCAAGGCGGTGAATGCCGGCCAGACCTGCGTCGCCCCCGACACGGTGCTGCTGGTGGGCCACGGTGCCGACGCCTTCCGGCGCGCCTGCCTCGCCACCGGCATCGCCCTGCCCGAAGGCGCCATCGCATCCGACGCGCAGGCGGCGCGGCTGGATGCGCTGACGGCGGGGCTGGCGCTGCACCCGCTCGGCGCGGACGGTCCCGGCCGGCGGCGCGCGCTGGCGCTGGCCGAGGCGCCGGAGGGCAGCGCCATCGCCACCGAGGAGATCTTCGGCCCGGTGCTGGCGGTGGCGCCGCAGCCGGACCTGGCCGCCGCCATTGCCTGGGTCGCCGCCCGTCCGTCGCCGCTGGCCATCTACCTGTTCGGCGCCACGGCGGCCGAGGAAGCGGCGGTGATGGCCGGCACGCGGTCGGGCGCGGTGGTCAGCGGGCGGGCGGTTGAATACGTCGCCTTCCCCGCGCTGGGCTTCGGCGGGGTCGGCGCGTCCGGGCAGGGGCGCTACCACGGGTTGCGGGGATTCGAGGAATTCTCAAATCTCCGTGCGGTGGTGCGTCACGGGGGATGGAGTCTCTCGCGTCTCTTTGATCTTCCACGAAAGAGATTCGCGACCCGGTTGATCAACCGTCTGGCGAAACTTCGTTAACGCTGGCACTCTCCCGCCATGAACGCGGGTGGCGAGCATATGAGCGGTTTGTGCACGTCGAGGCTGTGCCTGCGGCTTCCCTGCCCGGAGGACGCGACCGAACTGGCCCGCCTGATGGCGCCCGGGATCAGCGCCCGCCTTGCCTCCTGGCCGGCCTGCATGGAGGGTGAGACGGCGCTGCTGCGGATCGAGCAGGCGCGGACGGCCCATGCCGCCGGGGCCTGCCTGCCGATGCTGCTGACGCGCCACTCGGACGGCCGGGTGCTCGGCTGGATCTCCGTCTCCCGCTCGGAGGCGGACCCGCTGCGCGGCGTGCTCACCTACTGGATCGGCGAGGAGTTCCAGGGCCAGGGCCTGATGCGGGAAGCCGCGCCACTGGTCCGGGACGCGGCGTTCCGCCGGCTCGGCATCACCGAACTCCGCGCCGCGGTGCAGAGCGACAACGCGGCCTCGCGCGCGGTGCTGCGCGGGCTCGGCATGCGGCTCCTCGGCCCGGGCCGGATCTGGTGCGCCGCCCGCGGGCGCGAGGAGCCCTGCGAATGGTGGGCCGTCCGGCGCGACGCGCTGGCGGACCATGCGATGTCCACCCTCGCCTTCGTCGCCGCCCCGCCGGAGATGGCCGCGGCGATGCGGTGATGCGACCGGTCGAATGCTTCGACCGTTCGCATGGCTTTTTCTGTGCCCTCAAGCGCCGGGCGCTGGTATCCGCCGGCTGGGCTGCGCGCCACCCGGCGCGGCGGCCGTCCGGCCGCTCGGCGGGCTTCGCCCGCCGCCATCGGATCACCACCAACGCCGGCCGGTGTGAGCCCGCGGGCGGCGACCGGATCGCCCCTTGCACGCGGCGGCATGATGCGGACCATGGCAGCGCCGCGGGCCCGGCTTCGACGGCAGCCCGCCACCTGCCGGAGACCATGGCCCTTGACCACCACGGACCTGCCCGGGCTGGCGCTGCTGCGCCGGCTGAAGCGCGCCGCCGCCAGCGACGACGCCAGCCCCCTCGCCGCGCTGGCGGGCGGGTTCACGCCGCGGATCATCCGCAAGGACAGCTGCGGCGTCGGCTTCAACTACCTGGTGGGCGATGCCGTCGCGGCGTCCTGGTACGACGCGCCGCCCGCCCCCGCCCTGACCATGGCGGAGGCCGAGGCGCGGCCGTTGACGCTGGACCGCGCCGCCGCGATCGACTGGGAGGAGATGCGGGTCCTGCGCGACCACGTCGTCCGCCCCGGCGACCGCATCCTGGAATGCGGCTGCCACCAGGGGCTGACCACCCTGCTGCTGGCCGCCTGGACCGGGCCGGGCGGCTTCGTGAGCGCCTTCGACGCGGTGGTGTTCAACGCGCTGGTCGCCAAGGCGAACCTGGCGCTGAACGGCATCGGGCACGCCACCGTCACCTGCGCCGCCATCGGCGGGGAACGCGGGATGGTGAACCTGTTCCACGATTCCAACGTGGTCGCGCAGAAGGGCGGCGACTGGCAGCGCGAACGCGCGGTGATGGTCATGCTGGAGGACATCGCCGACGGGCCCTTCGACGTGCTGAAGCTCGACATCGAGGGGGCGGAACTCGGCGTGATGGAGACATCCGCCGAGGTGGTCCGCCGCATCCCCCGCATCGCCATCGAGGTCCACACGGACCTGCTGCCCGCCGACGGCATCGCCCGGCTGCTGGCCACGCTGGAAGGGCGGGCGCTGCATGTGCTCTGGGCCGACAACCGGCTCGAACCCTATGCCGGCCAGCCGATCGCCGAGCGCGTCCACCTGTTCGCCTGGTAGCGCCGGGAAGGGGAAGTAGGGGCGGCGGGACTCGAACCCGCATGGCCGCTGGCCGAGCGATTTTAAGTCGCTTCCGTCTACCGTTCCGGCACGCCCCCGCCGGGCGCCTGTAGCACGCCGGCGCCATCCTCGCCCAACCGCGCGAACATCAGCTCATGCTTGTTGTGCGCGCCGTGGAACAGCACCGCGCCGGGGATGGCGGCGAATTCGGCGGCGATGGCGTGATCGGTCGCGCCCTGGAACTTGATGGTGCAGACCAAGTGACGCGCCGTGCCGGCCGCGATCCAGCGCCGCACGAGCGCGAGCAGCCGCGCCGGGTAGCAGATGACGTCGCTGAACAGCCAGTCCACCGCCGGCTCCCGCAGGGGATCGAGGCCGAAGGCGCTCTCGGCCCGCATCGTCACGCCCGGCATCGCCGCGACCGAGGGCGCGAGCGGCGCCTTGTCCACCGCCGTGACGCGGGCGCCGAGCCGGGCGATCGCCCAGGTCCAGCCCCCCGGCGCGGCGCCGAGATCGAGGCAGGTCTCCCCCGGCATGGGATGCCGCCCGATCCGCGTCAGCGCCTCCCACAATTTGAGATAGGCGCGCGAGGGCGGGCCCTCCCGGTCCTCGACGAAGGCGACCTCGCCATTCACGAAGGGGCTCGTCTTGGTGGGTGAGGCGAGCAGCCGGTCCGGCGCCAGCAGCGTCCAGGCGCCGAGATGCGCGGCGGGGGCGGGTTCCGGAAAGGCCAGCGGCCGCGCCTTCACCGGCGGCAGGCGTTCGGCCACCAGCGCGCTGCGGCGGTGGTGCAGGGCGGCATAGCCCGCCCAGTTGCGCTGGATGGCGCGCAACGCATCGGCCGCCGCCTTGACCGAAGGGGCCGCGACCTCCCGCGGGGCGGTCCAGGTGTCGAGCGCCCAGGCCGCCGGGCCCGGCGGGTCGGGCGACAGCGCCAGCCGCCCGTGCCAGGCCGCGACGCGCCGGCCGCCGCGGCGCAGTTCCTCGGCCAGTTCCGCCTCGAAGCCCTCGGCCGCCAGGTAGCAGGCGGCGATCACCGCTGCGGCGCCAGCAGCGCCGCGACGGCCAGCACGCCCCAGCCCGCCATCATCGTCAGCCCGCCGAGCGGCGTGAGGAGGCCGATCGAATGCTCGGTCAGGGCGCGGAGATAGACGCCCAGGCAGAAGGCCGCCGAGCCGAGCGCGAAGCACCCTGCGGCGACATGCGGCAGCGGGCCGCGGCGGCGTTCCGCCAGCAGCCCCGCGCCGAGCAGCGCCAGCGCGTGCCAGGCCTGCAAGGAGGCACCGGTCATCGCCAGGTTGCCGCGCGCAGGGTCGATCCCATGCGAGGCATAGGCCGCCATCGCCACGGCGACCAGGCCGGAGAATGCGCCGAGCGCCATCCAGAAACGCGACATGCCGGGGGCGTTAGCGCAGGCCGCCGCCCGGCGCTACCGCCCATATGCGCGCGGCCCCTGCCGCCCGTCCCCGGTCACCCCCCGGCGCGGCGCAGCGCGCCGGCCGCCTCATGCGCGGCCTGGGTCGGCACCGGCAGCCGCCGCCCGCTGCCCGTCGCCAGCACCCAGCGCAGCGCGGTGGCGGGGGAGACGCGGTGGCCGGGGGAGACGAACAGCGGGTTGGCGCCGCGCCGGGTCCGCAGCGCCAGGCCGATCTCCCGCCCCTTCCAGACCAGCGGCGCGCGCGCGCCCGGCACCTCCGGCAGGTCACCCTCCACCTGTCCCACCAGAATCGACTTGGCGACGCCGATGGTCGGCACGTCCAGCACGAGGCCGAGCAGGCAGGCGATGCCGAGGCCCTGCGGATGCGCGATGCCGTGGCCGTCCACCAGCACCAGGTCCGGCCGGCGTTCCAGCCGCGACCAGGCCTCGACCAGCGCCGGCACCTCTCGGAAGCCGAGCAGGCCGGGGATGTAGGGCAGGCCGCCTTGCGTCACCGCCCCGCCCTGCCCGAGCGGCGCCAGCCCCGGCCAGGCCAGCGCCACGATCGCCGCATGGACCGCCCGCGTCGGGTCGAAGCGGGTGGAGGAGGCGTCGGCGCCACCGATCACGCGGACCTCCCCGATGCGGTCCGCCGTCTCGACGCGGGCGGCAAGTTCGGGGATCAGCCGCCGCGCCTCGGCGGCGGTGGCGGGGAAGGCGAAGCCGGGGGGCCGTTGCATCGGCCGAGTGTCGCAGGCCACGGGCGGCGCGCCCGTTCAGAACTCCGCGCGCCAGGACAGCAGCGTCAACGCGGCGTCGGCGGTGCCGGCCCCGCCGCCCTCGCGCGCATAGCGCGTGCGGGAGAGGCCGATGTCGAGCGCGAGGCCGTGCCCAAGCTCGCGCCCGACGGAGGCTTCCAGGTAGGTCTCGCGCGGCACCGCGTCGACGCTGCGGCGGCGGCTGTCCGCCTGCCAGGCCAGCGTGGCGCGCCAGGGGCCCCAGCCGGTGCGGGCGCCGAGGGTGGCCAGGGTGCGGCGCTCGGCCAGGGTGGTGGCCTCCACCGTCCCGTCCGGCGCCCCGGTGGCGGGGTCGGTCGTGGCGACCTCGATGCGCGGGCGTCCGCCGGCGTTGCGGAAGCGCACCGCCTCGGCGAACAGGGTCGTGGTCAGGTCCTCGGTCCAGCGGATCTCCTGCCGCAGGCCGATGGCGAAGCCCCATTCGCGCGCCGTGCCATCCACCCCCGCGCCGCGCGACAGCACGGCCAGGTGGTAGGAGAAGCCGGGCAGCGCGCCGATCCCCTCCCCGTCCAGCGCCAGCGCCCAGTTGTCCAGCCGCCCGGTGTTGCCCGGCCCGCCCTGCCCGCGGCTGTTGCGCGCGAAGCGCTCCGCCTCGTCGCGGCCGAAGCGCCGGCGGGTGACGAAGCTGCTGGAGAGCGAGGTGGTGTCGAGGGTGAAGACGGCGGCGGAGAGCCGGTGCGTGCCGAGCCCGTCCTCCTCCTCGATGACGGCGAGGGTGGCGCCGAAGCCGAGGCCCTCCGCGATCTCATAGGCCTCGGCGAAGTCGCGCAGGCGGATGCCGGGGAAATCCTCGTGGCCGGTGCCGAAGGGCGCGGTGAACTTGCCCGCCCGCAGCGTCAGGCGGGAGGTCGGCTGCCATTCGGCGAACAGGCTCTCGGCGAAGGCGCCCTGGTCCTGGAAGGCGCGGTCGATGGCGCCGTCGCCGGTGGTGGAGGGACCGCCGGCCAGCGGCTCGAACTTCAGCACGCCGTGCAGCGACAGGCCCTCGGCCACCCGCAGCCCGGCGGACAGCTCGGCCTTCACGTAGAGGTCGCGGTAGCGCAGGCCGCGGTCGGGCGCGCGCCAGGTGGAGACGCCGAACAGGTTCACCGACGCCTCGCCCGACAGCGCCGGCTGCGCGCCGGCATCGAGCCGCACCTCCGGCTCCGCCGCGGCAGCGGCGAGGGGCAACAGCAGCAGGGCGGCGGCCAGCGCCGGGCGGATCATGGCGCGTCCCCCCGCATCGCCGGCACCAGCAGCGCGACGTTGTGGCGGAACATCGCCTCGTAGTCCGGCGCGGGGCCGTCGGGGCCCGACAGCGCATCGGCGAAAAGCTGCCCGCGCACCCGCACGCCCGCTTCCTGCGCCAGGCGCCGCAGCGTCGCGGGATTGCCCATGTTCTCCATGAAGACCGCCGTGATCCCCTCTGCCCGCACCTGGCGGATCAGGCTGGCCACCTGCGCCGCGCTCGGCTCCGCCTCCGTCGAGACGCCCTGGGGGGCGAGGAAGGCGATGCCGTAGGCAGCGCCGAAATAGCCGAAGGCGTCGTGGCTGGTCACGACCTTTCGTCGCGCTTCCGGCACGGTCGCGACCTCGGCGCGCACCCAGCCGTCGAGCGAGGCGAGGCGCGCGGCGTAGCGCTCGGCGGCGGCGGCATGGGCGGTGGCCCCCGCCGGGTCGGCCGCGGCAAGCGCGGCGGCAATGGTGCGGACATAGCCGATGCCGAGGCGGAGGTCCTGCCAGGCATGGGGGTCGGGCACCTGTCGGGGCGCCTGGCCGCGGCGTTCGGCACCGCCATGGGCATGGCCATGGGCAGCCATCGGGCGCGGCGCGATGCCCTCGGTGGCGGTGACGACCTGGCCGCGATGACCGGCGGCGCGCAGCATGCGGTCCATCCAGGCGTCGAAGCCGAGCCCGTTGCGCACCACCAGCGCCGCGCCGCGCAACGCCTCGGCGTCCGAAGGGCGGGGCTGGAAGCCGTGCGCATCGGCATCCGGCCCGGCGATGACGCGCAGTTCCACCCGGTCCCCCGCGATCTGGCGCACCATGTCGCCAAGGATCGAGAAGCTCGCGACGACACGCGGCCGCGCCGGCTGGGCGCGCAGCGCCGTCGGGAGGCTGAGGGCCGGCAGGACGAGGAGGTGGCGCCGGCGCATCGGGCGGCTCCCTGGTATGTTATACTATAACTTTAGAGCGGCCGACCGAGGCCCGCAAGGGACCATTCGCGGTTCGGATGCCGTCCCGCCCCTCCCCGCATGGGAAGGTGGGGCATGGGACGGCAGGACGGGACGCCGCGGCGCGGTGGCCTCAGCGGCGCGACAGCCAGCGTTTCATGCGGGCCCAGAGCCCCTCGCCGCGGGCCTCGATGCGCTGATGCGTCACATGCGGGCGGCGGGCCGGGGGCGGCAGGGCGCTGGCAACGGTGTGGCGGCCGGAATCCTGCGCCTCGATCAGCCGGCGTTCGAGCGTGACGACCTGCGCCACCGCCTCCGGCGGTTCGGCGCGGGCCAGGCCCTCGGCGGTTGCCGCGGCATCGCCCCAGGCCTCGGCCCGGCGCAGCGCATCCACCACGCGCACCGTCTGCTCGGCATCCAGCGGCGGGCCGCCGCGCCACAGCGCCACCGCATCCAGCCGCCAGGCGCGGGAGAGGTCGGGGCGGTCGAGGTCGTCGGCCACCCAGGCGGCGTGCAGCGTCGCCTCGGCCGAGGCGTGCAGCGCGCCCGTCTCCTCCAGCACCAGGGCCCAGGCCAGGAAGCGCCGGGCGAGCGGGGGGATGGCGTTGTCGGCCAGCAGCGCGCGGAAGGGTGCGGCGCGCACCGCCTCGGCCGCCGCCGGATGGGCGCGGGTGATGTCGGGGGCGGCGTAGCCGCAGCCCGGGCATTGCTGCAGCCAGCGCGGCATGGTGGAGCGCACCGGCTCGCCCGGGCGCAGGTCGAGGTCCGGCGCCTGTTCGGGCGGGCTCGGGCGGAAGGGCGGGTGCCGGCTCTCGGTGCCGCAGACGCCGCAGCGCAGGCTGCCGGACGCCACGGAGCGGGAGCCGGCCGAGGGTGTCTCGGCCATCCCGGACAACCTAGGCACGAACGGCGCCGGGGCGAAGGGGGGTTGTGGAAACATTGCGCCGGCGCGGCCCGATCACGCGGTTGGGCCGATGCTGCCCATTGCCTGACCAATCCAACCGCCGGTAAATCCCCGCCATGCCGCGCGGCGACCTGTTCCCCGACATCGCTCCCTTTGAGACCGGCCTGCTGCCGCTTTCAGGCGGCCACGTCATGTACTGGGAGCAGGTGGGCAACCCGCGCGGCCAGCCCGTGCTGTTCCTCCATGGCGGGCCGGGGGCGGGGGCGGGGGCGATCCATCGCCGCTTCTTCGACCCCGGCCACTGGCGCGTCATCATCTTCGACCAGCGCGGCGCCGGCCGGTCCCGCCCGCTGGGCGAGTTGCGGGACAACACGACGCCGCACCTCGTCGCCGACATCGAGACGCTGCGCCGCTTCTTCGGGATCGAGCGCTGGCTGCTGTTCGGCGGCAGTTGGGGATCGACCCTCGCCCTCGCCTATGCCCAGGCGCACCCCGACCGCGTGGCCGGCTGCGTGCTGCGCGGCGTCTTCCTCGGCCGGCAGAGCGAGGTGGAGTGGTTCCTCTACGGGCTGAAGCGCGTCTTCCCCGATGCCTGGTCCGCCTTCGCCGAACATGTGCCCCCGGCCGAGCGGGCCGACCTGCTCGGCGCCTATCTGCGCCGGCTCTGCGACCCCGACCCGGTGGTGCACGGCCCGGCCGCGCGGGCCTGGAGCCTCTATGAGGGCTCCTGCTCCACCCTGCTGCCGAGCCCGGAGACGGTGGCGTCCTTCGCGCAGGACCGCAGCGCCCTCGGCCTCGCGCGGATCGAGGCGCATTACTTCGCGCATGACCTGTTCCTGCCGCCGCAGGGGCTGCTCGGCGGGATGGAGCGCATCGCGCACATCCCGGCGGAGATCGTGCAGGGCCGCTACGACATGGTCTGCCCGCCCGACACCGCCTTCGAACTGGCCGCCGCCTGGCCGCGCGCACGGCTGACCGTGGTGCCCGATGCCGGGCATTCCGCGCTGGAGCCGGGGGTGCGGACGGCGCTGGTCGCGGCGGTGGAACGCTTCCGCCGGGCGCGGTAGGCGCCGGGCCGCCTGGCGCTACTGCTGCGCCAGGTAATGCGCCAGGGCGGCGATGTCCGCATCGGCGACGCCGTACATCACCGCATTCATCTGCGTGTCGCTGCCGACGCGGCGGTTGTCGCGGTACTCCGCCAGCGTTGCCGCCAGGAACTCCTCCCGCTGGGCGGCGAGGCGGGGGATCTGTTCCCGCCCGCGATAGTCCGGCAGGTGGCAGGCGCCGCAGCGCATCCGTTCGGACAGGGCACGCCCGCGGTCGAACAGCGCCGGTTCGCGCGGGGCGCGGTCATCGGGCGGGCCGGGGGGCTGGGCGGCGAAGAAGGCCGCGAGGTCCTCGATGTCGGCATCGGGGATGCCGCGCGCGAAGTCGCCCATCGGCGGCGCGATGCGCAGCCCCTCGCGGAACAGGATCATCTGCATCGTCACGAAGGGTGCCGGCTGGCCGGCGAGCGAGGGGATGCCCGCCATCTGCGACCGTCCGTCGGCGCCGTGGCAGTTGCCGCAGGCATGGGCGGCCAGCGCCGCCCCGCGCCGTGCATCCTGCGCCCCGGCGCCGGGCGCGGACAGCGCGGCGGCCAGCGCGGCCGCCGCCAGGGCCAGCCGCATCACCGCCCGTAGGTCACGCGGTAGATCGCGCCCAGTTGCTCATCCGCGACGAGGAGGGAGCCGTCGCGCATCACATGCACATCCACCGGCCGGCCAAGGAAGCGCTGGTTCGCATCGTCGCGCCAGCCGGTCATGAAGGGCTCGATCCCCGTCACGTTGCCCTGCGCGTCGAGCTTCGCCACCACCACGTCGAAGCCCGACAGCCTCTCGCGGTTCCAGGATCCGCGGCGGGCGATGAAGATGGCGTTGCGGTAGGCCTCGGGGAACATCGCGCCCGTGTAGAAGCGCATCCCGAGCGCCGCGGTGTGCGGGCCGAGCAGGGCGGCAGGCTGGTCGAATTCCGCGCAGTCGCGCCGGGCATGCGCGCCGGGATCGGCGAAGCTGCCGACGCAATAGGGGAAGCCGTGGTCCTCGCCGCTGCGGCGGATGCGGTGCAGGCTGTCCTCGGGCAGGTCGTTGTCCAGCCAGTCGCGCGCGTTGTTGGTGGCCCAGAGCTCCCGCGTCACCGGGTGGTGGCCCATGCCGACGCTGTTGCGGATGCCGCGCGCCTCGATCCGGCGGTCGCTGCCGTCGGGGTTGAAGGAGACGAGCAGCGCGAAGCGGTCGCGGTCGAATTCGCAGATGTTGCAGGGCACGCCGACATTCGTATAGAGCCGCCCGTCCGGCCCGAGGGTCAGGAACTTCCAGCCGTGATGCTGGTCCGGCGGCAGGTTGAACGCCGCGGTCAGGTCGGCCGGCGCGGGCGGGTTGTCGAGCCGCGCCTCGATCCCGTCGAAGCGCAGCACGCGGTTGATCGCCATGACGTAGAGGCTGTCGCCCACCATCGCGACGCCGTTCGGCTGCGCGAGCCCCTGCGCGACGATGCGGGTGCGCGTGGTGCCGTCCGGGTTCGGGCTCACCGCATAGACGCGGCCGATGGTGCGGGTGCCGACGAAGATCGTCCCGCCCGGCCCTTCCGTCATCATCCGCGCGCCGGGGATGCCATGGGCGAAGACTTCGGCGCGGAAGCCGTCCGGCAGTCGCAGCGCGGCGACCGGCAGCTGGTCGGGCGGCGTCACCGTCATGCGCGGGGCATGGGGGGCGAGGGCGGGGTTCATCGCCGTGCCGGGCGGCGCGCCGGTGGGCGGGGCGGCCGGCGCCTGCGCGAGGGCCGGAAGGGCGAAGGCGGCCGCCACCAGGCCGGCCGCAAGCATGCTGCGGACCATCCTCTGTCTCTCCCTGCATCGGCCCGCTCGGCGTGGCGGGCGCGCGGCCGCAGGATGCCCCGCCTTGCCGTCCGGCCGCAACCGATTGCGTGCTGCCGCCCGCGGCCCGGCTTGACCCCGCCGCGGCCCGGCGGGACAGGGGCGCATGTCCGACGATCCCCGCCGCACCGCACCGGCCGCCGCCCGCAACCGCGACCCGATCCTGGCCGTGCTGCGCCGCCTGCTGCCGCCCGCCGGCCTGGTGCTGGAGGTGGCGAGCGGCACGGGCGAGCATTGCGCGCATTTCGCCGCCGCGCTGCCGGCGCTCGCCTGGCAGCCCACCGACCCCGGGGCGGAGGACCGCGCCAGCATCGATGCCTGGTGCGCGGGGCTGCCGAATGTCCGCCCCGCCCTGCCGCTGGACGCGACCGCGGCGGACTGGCCGCTGGCGCGGGCCGATGCCGTGCTGTGCATCAACATGATCCACATCGCGCCCCCGGCCGCGACGGCGGGCCTGCTGCACGGCGCGGCACGGGTGCTGGGCGCGGGGGCGCCGCTGGTGCTCTACGGGCCCTTCCTGCGGGCCGGCGTGCCGACCGCGCCGGGCAACGAGGCCTTCGATGCCTCGCTCCGCGCCCGCGACCCGCAATGGGGGCTGCGGCGGCTGGAGGAGGTGGCCGAGGCCGCGGCGCGCGCCGGCTTCGGCCCGCCGGAGGTCACGGAGATGCCTGCCAACAACCTGATCGTGGCCTTCCGGCGGCGGTGACGGTGCCCGACCTGCTGCCGGCCGCGCCCGCCGCGCTGCTGCTGGCCTTCGCCGCGCTGGCATCCGGGGTGGCGCGCGGCTTCTCGGGCTTCGGCGCGGCGCTGATCTTCGTGCCGCTGGCCGCCGCCGCGGTCGGGCCGCGGGTCGCGGCGCCGCTGCTGCTGGTGATGGATTTCGCCGCCATCGTCGCGCTGCTTCCCGGCGGCTGGCGGATGGCGGACCGGAAGGAGGTGGGGTGGCTGACGCTCGGCGTCGCGGCGGGGCTGCCGGCGGGGGTGGCACTGCTGGCGGGGGGCGATCCGGTGGCGCTGCGCTGGCTGGTCTCGGCCGTCATCCTGGCGCTGCTGGCGATGGTGGCGTCGGGGTGGCGCTTCTCCGCGGCGCCGCGATTGCGGGTGACGCTCGGCGTCGGCGCGGTGGCGGGGGTGCTGGCGGGGGTCGCGCTGGTGCCGGGGCCGCCGGTGATGGCCTGGCTGCTGGGGCGGCACCTGCCGCCGGCGCAGCTGCGCGCGATCTTCAGCCTGTTCCTCGCGGCCGCGGGGGTGGTGACGGCGCTGGCCTATGCGGTGGCGGGGCTGTTCACCGCGGCGCTGCTGGGGCCGCTGCTGGTGGCCTGGCCGGTCTATGGCGCCGGGGTCTGGATAGGCGCGCGGCTGTTCGGCGTGGTGTCGGAGGCGGTGTTCCGCCGCGCCTGCTATGCGATGATCGCCGCGGCGGCGCTGGTGTCGCTGCCGGTCTGGGACGGGTGGCTGCGGTAAGGTCCGGCCAGCCCCGCCGGGACGGGGCTGGCCGGGATGGCGCGCCGTATCAGACCTGGCGCTCGGCCAGCATCTTCTTGATCTCGCCGATCGCCTGCGCGGGGTTCAGCCCCTTCGGGCAGGTCCGGGCGCAGTTCATGATGGTGTGGCAGCGATAGAGCTTGAACGGATCCTCGAGCGCGTCGAGACGCTCGCCCGTCGACTCGTCGCGGCTGTCGGCGATCCAGCGATAGGCCTGCAGCAGCACGGCGGGGCCGAGGTAGCGGTCGCCGTTCCACCAGTAGGACGGGCAGGCGGTGGAGCAGCAGAAGCACAGGATGCACTCCCACAGGCCATCCAGCTTCGCGCGTTCCTCCTTCGACTGCAGCCGCTCCCCGTCCGGCGGCGGGGGCGTGTCGGCCTTCAGCCAGGGCTCCACGCTGCGCAGCTGCGCGTAGATCTGGCTGAGGTCGGGGACGAGGTCCTTCACCACCGGCATGTGCGGCAGCGGGTGGATCTTCACCTCGCCCTTCACGTCCTCGATCGGCTTGAGGCAGGCGAGGGTGTTCAGCCCGTCGATGTTCATCGAGCAGGAGCCGCAGATGCCTTCCCGGCAGGACCGCCGGAAGGTCAGCGTGCTGTCGATCTCGTTCTTGATCTTGATCAGCGCGTCCAGGACCATCGGCCCGCACTGCTCGAGGTCGATGTCGTAGGTGTCCGTGCGCGGGTTCTCGCCCGAGTCCGGGTCCCAGCGATAGATCCGGAAGGACCGCACCTTCTTCGCGCCGGACGGCGCGGGGAAGTGCTTGCCCTTCGTGATCGTGGAGTTCTTGGGAAGGGTGAAGGTTGCCATTGCCGCCTCAGTACACCCGCGCCTTGGGCGGGAAGACCTGAACTTCGTTGGTCAGGGTGCGCATCTTCACGTCGCGGTAGTCGAGCTTGACCGCGCGCTTGTCGTCCACCCAGGCCAGGGTGTGCTTCATCCAGTTCTGGTCGTCGCGCTCGGGGAAGTCCTCATGCGCGTGCGCGCCGCGGCTTTCCTTGCGCGCCTCGGCGCCGACCACGGTGGTCAGCGCGTTGCCGATCAGGTTGTCGAGTTCCAGCGCCTCGACCAGGTCGCTGTTCCAGATCAGCGACCGGTCGGCGATCTTGATGTCGTCGTAGCCGGCGGCCACGCGGTTCATCTTCTCGACGCCTTCCTTCAGCAGCTGGCTGGTGCGGAACACCGCCGCATGCTCCTGCATGGTGCGCTGCATCTGCAGCCGCACATCGGCCACCGAGGAGCCGCCCTTGGCGTGGCGCACGCGGTCGAAGCGGTCGAGGCTGGCCTCCCCCGCGCCGGCGGGGAGTGGCGGCTGGGACGCGCCGGGCTTCAGCGTCTCGGACGCGCGGTGCGCCGCGGCGCGGCCGAACACCACGAGGTCGAGCAGCGAATTGGTGCCAAGCCGGTTGGCGCCGTGGACGCTGACGCAGGCGGCCTCGCCCACCGCCATCAGGCCGGGGACCACGCGGTCCTGGTCCTGGGCGGTCGGGTTCAGCACCTCGGTGTGGATGTTGGTCGGGATGCCGCCCATGTTGTAGTGGACGGTCGGCAGCATCGGGATCGGCTCCTTCGTCACGTCCACGCCGGCGAAGATCTTCGCCGTCTCGGAGATGCCGGGCAGCCGCTCATGCAGCAGGTCCGCGCCCAGATGCTCCAGGTGCAGGTGGATGTGGTCCTTCAACGGGCCGACGCCGCGGCCTTCGCGGATCTCCATCGACATCGCGCGGGAGACGACGTCGCGCGAGGCGAGGTCCTTCGCCGTCGGCGCGTAGCGCTCCATGAAGCGTTCGCCTTCCGAATTCGTCAGGTAGCCGCCCTCGCCGCGGGCGCCTTCGGTGACGAGACAGCCCGAGCCGTAGATGCCGGTCGGGTGGAACTGCACGAACTCGTTGTCCTGCAGCGGCAGGCCCGCGCGCAGCACCATGCCGCCGCCGTCGCCCGTGCAGGTATGGGCCGAGGTGCAGGAGAAATAGGCGCGGCCGTAGCCGCCGGTCGCCAGCACCACGGTCTGGGCGCGGAAGCGATGGATCGACCCGTCCTCGAGGCACCAGGCGGTGACGCCGCGGCAGGCGCCGTCCTCGTCCATGATGAGGTCGAGGGCGAAGTATTCGACGAAGAACTCGCAGTTGTGCTTCAGCGACTGCTGGTAGAGCGTGTGCAGGATGGCGTGGCCGGTGCGGTCGGCGGCGGCGCAGGCGCGCATCGCGGGCGTCTTGCCGTAGTTCTGCATGTGGCCGCCGAAGGGCCGCTGGTAGATCTTGCCGTCCTCGGTCCGGCTGAAGGGCACGCCGTAGTGCTCGAGCTCGATGATGGCCGGGATGGCTTCGCGGCACATGTACTCGATGGCGTCCTGGTCGCCCAGCCAGTCCGACCCCTTCACGGTGTCGTACATGTGCCAGCGCCAGTCATCCTCGCCCATGTTGCCGAGCGCGGCGCCGACGCCGCCCTGGGCGGCGACCGTGTGGGACCGGGTCGGGAAGACCTTGGTGATGCAGGCGGTCTTCAGCCCCGCCGCGCCCATGCCGAAGGTCGCACGCAGGCCGGCGCCGCCGGCGCCCACCACCACCACGTCGTAGGTGTGGTCCACGACGCGGTAGGCCCCGCGCGAAGGCTTGGAGATCGCGTTCATCCGCTTGTCGTCCATTGGTCTGGCGTCGCCCGGGATGGAGCGCCGCCGGTCAGATGAGAATTTGGTCCGCCCGGCTCAGGCGACAACCCGCAAAACCGCAATCCTGAGCACCGCCAGCGCCGCGGCAATGCCCAGCAGCCAGCAGACGCCCTTGGTCAGCAGGATCAGCGCGATCTTCAGCGTGTCGCTGTTCGTGTAGTCCTCGATCACCACCTGCAGGCCAGACGCCGTGTGGTGGAAAGTCAGGGCGATCAGCGCCAGCAGCAGCGTCGCGTTGAAGGGATGCCCGATCCAGGCCAGCGCCTCGGCATGGGTGAGCCCGGCGGAGGTGGCGAGCGAGGCGACGAACCAGATCGTCAGCGGCAGCAGCGCGATGGAGGTGACGCGCTGCATCCACCAGTGATGGACGCCGGACTTGGCGGACCCCGCGCCGCGCACGCGGCCAAGGGGGGTGCGGAGCTGGGCCTGGCGCGGCGGCTGGCCGGAGGTGGAATGGGACATGGATCGGATCACCAGGAGAGCAGCAGCGCAAGCCAGGTCAGCACGGTCAGCACCGCGGTGCCGATCAGCACCGCGCGGCCGGTCCGGTAGGTGGTCGGGATGTCGTAGCCCCAGCCATAGTCCCAGGCCAGGTGCCGGATGCCCGCCAGCGTGTGGTACCAGGCCGCCGCCGTGACGCCCATCAGCAGCAGGATGCCCAGGAAGGATCCCAGGAACCACTGCACCTGCCCGAAGGCCGCGGCCCCGGACGCGGCGGCCACCAGCCACCACACCATCACCACCACGCCCGCCGTCCAGACCACGCCGCTGATGCGGTGCGAAATCGAAAGCGCGCTCGTCATCTGCATCATGTCGTAGACCTGCAGATGCGGGGAAAGCGGGCGCTTCACCGGCGTGCCGTCGGAACGGCGACCGATCATCGTCGCCTCCCGGTTATCCTGCATCGTGGACATGCGGCGTCCGCTCCTCAGTCGCGCGGCGGCGCAGGGGGCGGCGCGCGCCGTCTTTCTCAGGCCGTCTTCTATGGTGCGCCGCACCGCAGCGTCAACGCAGGGGGGCGAAGGGAATCGTCCCGAAGAAGAGACATGCATCGCAGCACAAGGAATAATATCCTAATGCCATGCGAGGCTCCGAATCGCCCAGGCTGCCGCGTTTCGCCCGTCGCCGGCCCGCCCCGGCGCCCTGGACGGCGCAGCGCGTGCTCGACCTCGTCCACAAGCTGCTGACCGCCGGCGCCGCGGCGGCAGCCCTGGCGAAGGCGCTGTTCTGACGGCGGCCGGACGGGGAGAAGGGGGGGCGCCCTCGGGCAGCCGCCTTGCACCCGGCGCATCCGGCCGGCGCCGGCGTTCGGCAGCCCGGAAGCGGCCCGGAAGCGGCCCGGAAGGCCGGGTCGGTCAGTCCAGCAGCTTCTGCGCCACCATCTCCTCGGCGATCTGCACCGCGTTCAGCGCCGCGCCCTTGCGCAGGTTGTCGGCCACGCACCAGAAGGCAAGTCCGTTCGGCACCGTCGGGTCGCGCCGCAGACGGCCGACGAAGACCGCGTCCTCCCCCGCGATTTCCGCCGGGCTGGGGTAGCCGCCCTCCTCCCGACGGTCGAGCACGGTGATCCCCGGCGCCTCCCGCAGGGCGGCCCAGGCCGCCTTCTCGGCCAGGGGGCGTTCGAACTCCACCGTGACCGCCGCCGCATGGCCGATGAAGACCGGCACGCGCAGGCAGGTCGCCACCAGCGCCAGGTCGGGGTCGAGGATCTTGCGCATCTCGAGCGGCAGCGTCGCCTCGGCCGCCGTCGTCCCGTCATCCTGGAAGACATCGACCTGCGGGATGAGGTTGAAGGCGATCTGCTTCGGGAACTGCTCGGCGGGCGGCGCCTCGTTCACGTAGATGCCGCGGGTCTGGGCCCAGAGCTCGTCCATCCCCTCCTTCCCCGCGCCGGAGACGGCCTGGCAGACGGTGGCGACGACGCGCCGCGCGCGGCCCGCGGCGTGCAGCGGCTTCAGCGCCACCGCGAGCAGGATGGAAGCGGCATCAGGGTTCGCCACCACCCGCCGCCGCCGCATGCCCTTCAGCGCCGCCGCATTCACCTCCGGCACGATCAGCGGCACGTCCGGCTCCATCCGGAAGCGCGGGCTGTCGTCGATCACCGCGCAGCCGGCGGCGGCCGCGCGCGGCGCATGGGCCGCCGCCGCGGCCGCCCCGGCCGAGAAGAAGGCGAGGTCGGTGTCGCCGAAGTCGAAGCCTTCCAGGCCCTTGACGCGGAGGACGCGGTCCTCGCCGAAGGACACCTCCTGCCCGCCGGCGCGGCCGGTGGACAGCGCGACCACGTCCTCGGCCGGGAAGTTCCGCTCCGCCAGGGTCTTCAGGATCTCGCGCCCGACGGTCCCCGTGGCGCCGACCACGGCGAGTTTGTAGCCCATGCTGCCTGTCCGATCCGGGATGCTGGACCGGGCAGGTAGGGCGGATGGCGGGCGAGGGCAACCGGCGGCGGGGCCCCGGGGGGTTCCGCGCCCGCCTCCCGGCCCGGCCGCGCGGGCTACATCGCCCGCACGGCCCGCAGGAAGCTGCCCGCCTTCTCGCGCAGCGCCGCCGCCTGCGAGGCGAGCGCGCCGCTGTCGTCGCGCATCGCGGCGGCCGAACCGCCGGTCGCCTCCGCCGCGCCGCGCACGCCGGAGATGCGGCTCGCCACCGTCTCCGTCGCCTCGGCCACCTGCGTCGCGCTGCGGGCGATCTCCTGCGTGGCGGCGCCCTGTTCCTCCACCGCCGCGGCGATGGCGGTGGCGATCTGGCTGGTGCGTTCCACCGTCGCGCCGATGCCGCGGATGGCGGCGACGGCCTGGGTGGTGGCCTGCTGCATCTGGCCGATCTGGGCGGCGATCTCCTCGGTCGCCTTCGCGGTCTGGCCGGCGAGCGACTTCACCTCGCTCGCCACCACCGCGAAGCCCTTCCCGGCCTCCCCCGCGCGCGCCGCCTCGATGGTGGCGTTGAGCGCGAGGAGGTTGGTCTGGCCCGCGATGTCGCCGATCAGCCGCACCACGTCGCCGATGCGGGAGGCGGCTTCCGACAGGCCCTGCACGGTCGCGTCGGTCGCGCGCGCCTCGGACACGGCGCGGCTCGCGACCTCGGCCGCCTCGCCCACCTGGCGGGCGATCTCGGTGACGGAGGCCGCCATCTCCTCGGCCGCGGCGGCGACGGACTGCACGTCGCTGTGGGCGCGGCTGCCGGCCTCGGACACCGCCGCCGCCTCGCGCCCCGAGGTTTCGGCCGCGGCGGACAATTCGCTCGCCGAGCCCTGCAGGCGCTCCGCGCTCGCGGCCACCGCCTCCACCACCGCGCCGACCTCCGTCTCGAAGGTGTCGGCCAGGCGCGCCTTCTCGGTCACCAGCTGCCAGCTCAGCATCGTGCCGGTGTAGCCGCCCGCCGCGTCGTGGATGGCGGAATAGCGCAGTTCCAGCACCTCCTCGCCAAGCCGCAGCTTCTCGGTGTGGGGCAGACGCCCGGGATCGGACAGCAGGTCGCGCTGCCGTTCGGCGCCGCGGTGCAGCGCCTCGATGCCCCGACCCGTCATCTGGTCCGGCGGGCAGGGCAGCAGATGCGCGATGCGCGCCAGCAGCAGGTGCGATTCGGCGTTCATGTAGGTGATGCGGAAGCCGTCGCGCGGGTCGGCGTTGACCACCGCCGCCGGCAGCTGTTCCAGCATCTGCCCTTGCGCGAAGGCCCGCCCGACCGTGCCGCGCAGCGTCTCGAGCGCGGCGGAGATGGCGCCGATCTCGTCGCCGCGGCCGCGGTCCGGCACCGCGACCGAGGTGTCCCCGGCCGAGATCGCGGCCATCGCCCCCGCCAGCCGGCGCAGCGGCGCGCCGATGGCGCGCGCCATCAGCAGCCCCGACAGCACCAGCACCAGCGCGATGGCGAGCCCCGTCCACAGCGCGGCGCGCTGCACGCCCTGCGCCGTCGCCGACAGTTCCGCGCGCCGCCGCTGCGCCGAGGCGAGCGAGGCGGCGTCGAGCTGGGTCAACGCGCCTTCCAGCGTCGCGCGGGCCGGCTGCACCTGCTCCTGGCGGATGCGGGCGACGGTCTCGCCCGAGGCGAGCAGGTCGTCCGCCGCGCCGGCGATGGCCTGCGCCTTGTCCGCCAGGCGCGCGAAGTCGTCCTTCATGCGCTGCGGCGCCTCGATGGCGCCGAGCCCGCGGCCATGCACCCGCGCCTGCGCCGCGCCGCGGCGCACCCGGCGCACCTGCGTCTCCTCCCCCGTCGCCAGCAGGCGCTGGACGCCGAGCCGAACCTCGTTCACCGCGGCGTGGACCGTCATCACGCGCTGGCGCGCATCCTCCTGCGCGTCGCCCCCGAGGTCGAAGCCGATGCTGGCGGTGACGGATTCGAAGACGCTGTCGTATTCGGTGGACAGCGCGGTCAGCCGGTCGTCCCGCAGGCGGATCAGCCGCACCCGCTCCTCGGCCAGCGCGGCGAGCGCGACGCGATAGGCCGCGACGGCGCGCGCCAGCGGGTCCGCCGCGCCCGACACGGCGGCATCGCCGTGATTGCCCGCGCCGTCCACCACCAGCGCCAGCCCTTCCTCCAGCCGCGCCATCAGCCTCTCCCGCGCGGGAGCCTGGCCGGGCTGGTCCTGGGTCAGCAGCAGGTCGCGTTCCAGAACGGCGACGGAGCGCAGCGCGGCGGCGCCGTCGTCGATGCGGTCGCGCGCGGCCTCGCTGCGGGCGGCGTCCTGCTGCTCGTCCAGCATGCCCGCGGTCTCATGCCAGACGATGCCGACCAGCCCGACCAGCAGCAGCAAGGCGAGCGCGGCGGAGGCCGCAAGCTTGCGGCCGACGGAGAGGCGGTTGATGAGGCGCATGGCAGGGTCCCCGGACTGACCGTCCGGAGACTGGCGGCACTACGTTGACGCGCTGCTAAGGCAGGCGGAATCCGGGCCGTGCGGCGCGCCGTCCACCCCGCCGCGGCGCGGCGCGTCGCGCCTGCCGCGGCGGGATGTCGGGGATCAGGCCAGGACCAGGCTGTCCGGCACCTGCTGCCCGACCTCGCGCAGGTAGCGCGCGGCGCCGGGGTGGAAGGGCAGGAAGCTGTTCTTCGTCCAGTTCTCGGCCAGTGTCTCCGACGCCGTGGAGATGGCCTGGCGGAAGCGGGCGTTCTGCGACAGGACCGACTTGGTGATCTCGTAGACCAGGTCGTCCGGCAGGCTGCGGTGGCCGATGGCGAAGTTGTACATGCCCACGATGCGCAGCGGCCGTTCCTGCTTCCGGTAGGTGCCCATGGGCAGCGTGCCGGCCGCCAGTTCGGGGAATTGCTGGGTCAGGCGGCGCGTCTCCTCCTCGGTGAAGTCGAGGTAGTTGACGTCGGCCTGCACCTCCAGCTCGCTGAAGGCGGGGGCGGGAACGCCGGTCGCGAAGAGGAAGGCGTCGAGCAGCCGGTCCTGGATCTGCCCCGCGAGGTCGGAGGCCGAGCCGTAGCGGACGGCGGAAGGCCGCACGCCGAGATGCTGGAGGATCAGCGGGTAGTAGGTGCCCGGCGTGCCGCCCCGCGGCCCGACGCCGACGCTGCGCCCGCCGAGCTGCGCGTGGGAGGTGATGCCCGACGACTTCAGCGCGATGCCGTGGAAGGGCGTGTCGTACATCGGGAAGATCGCGCGGATGTCCCGGAAGCGGTTGCCCTGCGTCCACTCGCCCTGGCCGTTCCAGGCCTGCAGGGCGACGCCCATCGTCGCCATGCCAAGCTCCACCTCGCGCCGCTGGACCAGGATGATGTTCTGGTTCGGGCCCTGGGTGGTGCGGTAGCTGATCTGCACGCCCGTCGCCTCCTGCGCCATCTGGCCCCAGGCGGGCCCGTAGAGCGCATAGGTGCCGCCGGGCGCGGCGGTGCCCATGTTGATGGCGCGCGGCCAGGCGGGGTTGCGCGGCTGCGCCGCCAGCGGGCGGAGCCCCGCGAGGCCCGGCATCGCGAGGCCGGCACCGAGCCCGCCCAGGATCACGCGACGACGCATTCTTTTTCCTCCCGTGGTGTCGATATGGACGCCACCCTACCAGGGCGGAAGCGAAATTGACACGCCCGCCCGCCTCACCGGCCCGGGGCATGGCAAGGGGGCCGCCGGCGCGCGGTTGTTGCGTCGCAACACTGCGTGATACAGCCAGGGGATCGCGCCGCAGCCCCCGCCCCTCCGCGGACGGGGCGCTAAACTGTCCGGGAACGATCCCGGTGGAGTGATGGACCTGACGTCTGTCGTGCGGAGGATCCGCTTCGGCCACTGCACCCTCGACGAGGCGCGCGGCGTGCTCGTCGCGCCCGATGGCGGCGAGACGGTGCTGCGGCCCAAGACCCTCGACCTGCTGCGCTTCCTGCTGCGGAACCCCGGCCGGGTGGTGGCGCGCGGCGAGATCCTGGACGCGGTCTGGCCCGGCATCTTCGTCACCGACGACAGCATCACGCAGTGCGTGGTCGAGCTGCGCAAGGCGATGGGCGACGCCGGCGCGTCGCTGCTGCGGACCATGCCGCGCCGCGGCTACCTGCTGCAGGCGGAGGTGGCGGCCGATGCGCCCCCCGCCGCCTTCGCCCCTCCCCTGCTCTCGCCCCGCGCGGACGACCGGCCCTCCATCGCGGTGCTGCCCTTCCGCCGCGACAACCCGGACCCGGAGGACGCCTATTTCGCCGACGGCATCATCGAGGGCATCGTCCATGTGCTGGCCGGGCTCGACGGCATCTTCGTCATCGGCCGCAGCTCGGCGCTCGCCTTCGCGCAGGTGACCACGGATGCGCGCGCGGCGGGGCGGGAACTCGGCGTGCGCTACGTCCTGTACGGGGGCGTGCGCCGCGCCGGCGGGCGGCTGCGCATCACCACCGAGCTGACCGATGCGGTGCGCGGCACCATCCTGCGCACCGACCGCTACGACGGCGACGCGGCGGACCTGTTCGCGCTGCAGGACCGCATCTCCGAAGCGGTGGTCACCACCATCGCGCCGGAGCTGCGCGGGCAGGAGATGGCGCGCGCGCTGCGCAAGCCGCCCGCCAGCCTCAGCGCCTACGACCTGGTGCTGCGCGCGCTGAACGAGATCCGGCGGCTTGACCGCGCGGCGATGGACCGCGCCCGCGCGCTGCTGGCCCAGGCCATGGCGGCCGATCCGGACAGCGCCCTGCCCCACAGCTACACCGCCTGGTGGCATTCGCTGCGCATCGCGCAGGGCTGGGCGGGGGCGGAGGAGGAGGCAGCCGCCGGCCGCCACGCCGCGGCGGCGCTGGAGCGCGACCCGCACGACGCCTTCTCCCTCGCGCTCGGCGGCTTCCTGCGCGGCTATGCCGAGCGCGACTTCGCGCCCGCCCGGCGGATGCTGGACCAGGCGGTCGCGACGAGCCCGAGCTGCGCGATGGCCTGGAGCTGGGGCGGCGCGCTGCGCTGCTGGCTGGACGAGGGACCGGAGGCGCTGCGCTGGGCGGAACGCGGGCTGCGTCTCGCGCCCTTCGACCCCTTCACCTTCCTGCATGAGCACATCCTGGCGCAGGCCCACTACACCGCCGGCGACTTCGACCGCGCGGCCGCCTTCGCGCGCGATTCCATGGCATCGAACCCGCAGCACCTGCCGAACTGGCGGACGCTGGCCGCCGCCCTGGTCGCGCTCGGGCGGGAGGAGGAGGCACGCCGCGCGGCCGCGGCGATGCTGGCGCGCGACCCCGGCTTCTCGCTCCGTGCCTTCGCGGCGCGCACGCCGCTGCAAGGGGCGATGCGCGACCTGTTCGTGGAACGCCTGCGGCGGTCGGGGTTGCCGGAATAGATTGCCGGCCCGCAACATGCGGCGTGCCGAGGCAAGGGAGGATCCCGGGATGTCGGGCAGCAACCAGGGCAACCAGGGCAACCAGGGCAACCAGGGCAACCAGGGCAACCAGGGCAACCAGGGCAACCAGGGCAACCAGGGCAACCAGGGAAATCAGGGCAACCAGGGAAATCAGGGCAATGGCGGGTATTCGGGCGGCGGCGCCTGGTTCTTCCCCGACCGCGCGGACCTGCCCTTCGTGGCCCTGCCCTCCGCCTTCACGCCGAAGCGCATCGCCGACCGCGACTTCCGCGCCGGCCATGACGGCGCCTTCGGCCGGCGCTGGGCCGCCGAATGGCGCGCCTGGCACATCCTGGCGGAGTTCACCGACACCCCCGCCTGGCGCGACCGCCAGCGCGAGGCCGGACGGCGCGCCACCGGCACGAAGGGCCTCGCCCTGACAGGCTGGCGCACCCGGCTTGCCGCCGGCGGCAAGCCGCTGGTCGAGGCGGTGGACGAGGAGATCGACCAGCTCATCCGCTACGCCGAGGATGAGCGCGCCGACGCGATGGGGGAGATCCTGTCGCAGGACAACGAGTTCATCAGCCACTTCATGGGCGTGCTCTCGGCCGCCCCGGGCAGCCACCCGGCCACCCAGGCCGTCCTGGCCGCGGCGTCGCTGGTGGCGGGCTTCGCCGCCCAGCACTTCAAGATGCTGGAGGACCGGCGCCGGCCGTCGCAGGTCTGCGCGGCGCTGCGCCCGCCGGTCGCGGTGCCGGGCCATGCCGCCTATCCCTCCGGCCACGCCACCCAGGCCTTCCTGATCGCGGCCTGCATCGGCTGCGCCACCACGGGCAGCGTATCGGCCGCGGCGCAGGCGGCGGTCGACGCGCTGGCCGAACGCATCGCCCGCAACCGGGAGATCGCGGGCCTGCACTACCCGAGCGACACGGAAGCGGGGCGGGAACTGGCGTCGCAGCTCGCCCCGGTGGTGGTGGCGCTGCCCCGCTTCGCCGCCACGCTCGCCGCCGCCCGGGCCGAGTGGGGCTGATCCGGTGGGCGGGAACACGGGCCTCGCCATCGGGAGGATCGTCGAGCTCGCCCGCCGGGCCGGCCGGGAACGGGCGCGCCGGCTGCCGGCCTATCCGCTCGATCCCGGGGCGGAATTCGGAGAGACGCCGGAAGGCTACCGCGCCGCCTTCCTCGGGGGCGCGCGGCCGCCCTGGCCGGGGCCGCGGGCCGCGCCGGGGCTGGTGGCGCGCTGGACGGCGCTTCGCCGCTCCGCCGCCACCGGCACGATCGCGCCGCGGGCGGAGGTGGAGCACCGGCACCTGTCCCACTCGCCGTGCTTCTCCAACAACGGCGCAGCGGGTTTCGGCGGCAGCCGCTGGCAGGGCAGCCGCAACTGGTCGGGCGCCATCCTCACCGCGCGCGACGGCGAACGCTTCTCGGCCGTCAGCGGCCGCTGGCGCGTGCCGGACGCCCGCCCCTCGGCCACCGCCGCGCCGCCGATCGAGGGGCCGACCCCGGATGTCCCGCTGTCGCGGCGCTGTTCGGTCTGGGTCGGGCTCGACGGGCACAGCCGCATGGCGGGGTCGCTTCCGCAGATCGGCACCACCACGGCGGAATGCTTCCAGGACGGCCGGCGCTGGGTGTCCACCTATGCCTGGGCGCAGTGGTGGGTGCGCGGGGAGCAGTATGGAGAGATGGCCTTCGAGGATTTCCGCCTCTCCCCGGGCGACGAGGTGACCTGCTGGCTGGCGCTCCACGCCGAGGACCGCGTCGTGCTCTGCATCCGCAACGAGACGACGGGGCAGGAGGATGGGGCGCTGTGGCATTCCGGCCCGCCGAAGGACGAGCTGGCGAGGCAGGCGCACGCGACCCCCGCGCCGGTGCCCGGCCTCGCCGCCGTGTGGGTCGTCGAGCGTCCGACGGTGATGGGCCGCGAGGAGCTGTATCCGCTGCCGGATGTCGGGGCGGTGACCTTCGCCGACTGCATCGCCGCCATCCGCGCCCCCGGCCAACCCTTCCACGAGGCGGCGGACCTGCGCGCGCTCGACGGGCGGCGGCTGGTGCGGATGCATGACCGCCGGACCGGTCCCTGCCGCGCCCCGCGCATCGCCCTGCCCGACCGGCCCGGCGCGGACCGCACCCTGCTCACGGTGCGCTGCCGGGTATGACGCCCCGCCCCGCCAGGGGACGGCCGCCCCCGCCGGCTCGGCAGGGTCCGGCCGGGCGCCTATGCTGCGCCCATGCCCCTTCCCGAACTTCCCGTCACCGAGGCGCTGCCCCGCCTCGCCGCCGCGCTGCGCGGGGGGCCGAATGCCGTGCTCGTCGCGCCGCCCGGCGCGGGCAAGACCACGCTCGCGCCGCTGGCGCTGATGGAGGAACCCTGGGCGGCGGCCGGCCGGATCCTGGTGCTGGAGCCCCGCCGCGTCGCCGCCCGCGCCGCCGCCCGCCGCATGGCGGAACTGGTGGGGGAGGCGCAGCCGGGCGGAACCATCGGCCTTGCCACCCGGCTCGACCGCGCGGTCTCGGACCGGACGCGGGTGGAGGTGGTGACGGAGGGGCTGCTGGTGCGCCGCCTGCAATCCGACCCGGGGCTCGACGGCGTCGCCGCCGTGCTGTTCGACGAGGCGCATGAGCGCAACCTCGACACCGACCTCGCTCTCGCCCTCTGCCTCGACCTCCAGCGCGCGCTGCGGCCGGAATTGAGGCTGCTGGCCATGTCCGCAACGCTCGACATCGCGCCCTTCCGTGCGGCGCTCGGCGATGCGCCGGTGGTCGAATCCCTCGGCCGCGCCTTCCCCGTCGCGGTGGAGCACCGGGCGCGGGACCTGAAGGACGCGCGGGAGCTGCCCGACGCGATGGCCGGTGCCATCCGCGACGCGCTGACGCGCCACCCGGGCGACGTGCTGGCCTTCCTGCCGGGGTGGGGCGAGATCCGCCGCACCGCGGAGCGGCTTTCGGGCGTGGAGGCCGAGGTGCTGCCCCTGCATGGCGAGATGCCGCCGGCCGAGCAGGACCGCGCGCTGAACCCCTCGGCGCGGCGCAAGGTCGTGCTCGCGACCTCGATCGCCGAGACGTCGCTGACGGTGCCGGGGGTGCGGATCGTGGTGGATGGCGGCTTCCGCCGCACGCCGCGGCTGGACCAGGCTTCCGGCCTCGCGCGGCTGGCCACGGTGCGGATCAGCCGGGCCGCGGCCGAACAGCGCGCCGGCCGCGCGGGCCGCACCGCGCCGGGCGTCGCGATCCGGCTGTGGAGCGAGGCGCTGCATCGCGGCCTCGCGCTCCAGGACCGGCCGGAGATCCTGGAGGCGGAGCTGTCGGGCCTCGCGCTCGACTGCGCGGCCTGGGGAGCGGCGCCGGCCGACCTCGCCTTCCTCGACCCGCCGCCGGCCGGCGCCATGGCGGCGGGGCGGGCGCTGCTGCGGGACCTGGATGCGCTGGACGCGGCGGGGCGGATCACGCCGATGGGCCGCGCCATGGCGCGGATGGGCACGCATCCCCGGCTCGCGCGGATGATGCTCGCCGCGGTGGATGAGGGGGAGAAGGCGCTGGCCGCCGACCTCGCCGCCCTGCTGGAGGAGCGCGACCCGATCAGGGGGCGGGACGCACCGGCCGACGTGAACCTGCGGCTCGAACTGCTGCACGGCGCCGACCACCGCGATGCCGACGGCGCGACGCTGCACCGCATCCGCCGCGCCGCCGCGCTGCACCGCCGCCGGCTGCGCCTGCACGGCAACGCCCTGCCGGGGGGCGAGGCGGGGCCGCTGCTGGCGGCGGGCTTCCCGGACCGGATCGCGGCGAAGCGGGGCACCATGGACGGCGCCTTCCGGCTCGCCTCCGGGCAGGGCGCCCGCCTGCCGGCGACGGACCCGCTCGGCCGGGCGCCGCTGCTGGCGGTGGCGGAGCTGGAATTGCAGGGGACGGAGGCGCGGATCCGCATGGCCGCGCCGCTCGACCTCGGGACGCTGCAGGCGCGCTTCCCCGAACGGCTCCGCTGGGAGGAAGGGGCGGCCTTCGATGCGCGGGCGGGCGCCGTGCTGGCCCGGCGCCGGCGCATGTTCGGCCCGCTGGTGCTGGAGGAGCAGGCGCTGCCCGCGCCGGACCCGGCGACGGTCGCCGCCGCGCTGGCCGCCGCCATCGCCGAACGCGGGTTCCGCGACCTCGACTGGACCGCGGCCGCGCGGCAGCTGCGTGCCCGCATCGGCTGGATGCGCCGGGTGGAAGGCGGGGACTGGCCGGACCTGTCGGATGCCGCGCTGGCCGCGACGGCCGGGGAGTGGCTCGCCCCCCATCTGCACGGCCGCGCGAAGCTGGCCGAGGCGAAGGCGCTGAACCTGGTGGAGGTGCTGCGCGGGATGCTGCCCTGGGACCGGCAGCGGCGGCTGGACGCGGCGCTGCCCGCACGGCTCGACCTGCCGGGCGGGCGTTCGGCGGCGATCGACTACGACCGCGAGGTGCCGACGCTCGAGGCCCGGGCGCAGCACCTGTTCGGCATGGCCGGCACGCCGCCGCTGGCGGAGGGGCGGGTGCCGCTGCAGGTCGCGCTGCTGTCCCCCGCCGGGCGGCCGGTGGCGCTGACCGGGGACCTGGCGGGGTTCTGGCGGGGCGGCTGGACGGAGGTGCGGAAGGAGATGCGCGGCCGCTATCCCCGCCACGCCTGGCCGGAGGAGCCGTGGAAGGGGGGGTGACGCCGCCGGCGCCGCGCGCCGCCCAATCGCGGATGGCCCTGCGATCCGAGGCGCCGGATGGCGCCCGGCGCCTGAGGGTACGGATAACCTCCGGACGGCGAAGCCGTCCGAGCCGCCGGATGGCGGCCGCGGCAAGTGCCGCGAAGCCAAGGCCGCGGATGCGGCCGCCCGGCGCCTGAGGGCACGGAAAACTCCCGGACGGCGAAGCCGTCCGAGCCGCCGGATGGCGGCCGCGGCAAGTGCCGCGAAGCCAAGGCCGCGGATGCGGCCGCCCGGCGCCTGAGGGCAACAAGATACGCCGTCGGTCATCGCAGATGACCGACGGCATCATCCCGCGCGCCCAAGGTTGAACGGGGCGCCACCCGGACGCATGGTGCGCCCCAGGCCGGCCCGCCCATATGCCCGGCGCCAGATCCCCACGAGGTCCCATGTCGAGCGTCCTGACCCGCCGCGGCCTTGCCGCCCTTGCCCTGGTTCCCGTCGCCGGCTGCGCCGGCGCCCCGCCCGCCCAGGCGCAGCGCAGCGCCGTGGCCGCCCTGCCGGACTTCGCCGACCTGGCCGAACGCGTGCTGCCCGCGGTGGTGAACATCGCCGTCACCACCGAGCAGCGGGGCGCCGAGGTGCCGGCCGAGCTGCGCGGAACGCCCTTCGAACGCTATTTCCGCGAACGCCGCGGGCGGGGCCCCCAGGTGCAGGGCGCGGGGTCGGGCTTCATCATCGACCCCTCGGGCCTGGTGGTGACCAACAACCATGTGATCGGCAACGCCACGCGCGTCGTCGTCTCGCTCCAGGACGGGCAGGAATACCAGGCGCGCGTTGTCGGCGCGGACGAGCTGACGGACCTGGCGGTGCTGCGGGTGGAGGCGGCGCGCCCGCTGCCGGCGGTGCCCTGGGGCGGTTCGGGGGGGCTGCGCGTCGGCAACTGGGTGCTGGCGGCGGGGAATCCCTTCGGGCTCGGCGGGTCCGTCACCTCGGGCATCGTCTCGGCCCGCGGGCGCGACATCGGGGCGGGGCCCTTCGACGACTTCATCCAGACCGACGCGCCGATCAACCCCGGCAATTCCGGCGGCCCGCTGTTCAACATGGCGGGCGAGGTGATCGGCATCAACACGGCCATCTACTCGCCCTCCGGCGCCTCGGCCGGCATCGGCTTCGCGGTGCCGTCCGACCTGGCGCGGCCGGTGGTGGACCAGCTGCTGCGCGGCGGCCGGGTGGAGCGTGGCTGGCTCGGCGTCTCGGTGCAGGACCTGCCGCCGGAGGAAGGCGCGCGGCGCGCCCAGCCCGCCGCGCGCGGCGTGCTGATCGCGGGGGTCGAGCGCGGCAGCCCGGCGGCGCGCGCGGGGCTCCGCGCGGGCGACCAGGTGGTCGCGATCAACGGCGACCGGGTCGAGACGTCGCGCGTGCTGGTGCGCAACATCGCCGCGGTGGCGCCGGGCCAGACCGTGCGCCTTTCCATCCTGCGCGACGGCCGGCCGGCCGAGATCCCGGTGCAGGTCGGCCGCCGGCCGCAGACGCCGCAGGGCTGACGCGGACGGGGCCGCCGGGCGCGTGATTGCCGCCCTGGGGCCCCCCGTCTAGACTCACGCGCATGCATGCCGGTGTGAGGCCATGAGAATCCTGCTGGTCGAGGACGATGCCGAGGTCGCCCGCTTCGTGAAGAAGGGGCTGCAGGAGGCCGGGCACACGGTGGAACACGCCGCCAATGGCCGCGACGGCCTGTTCATGGCGGCGTCCGAGGCCTTCGACGTGCTGGTGCTGGACCGCATGCTGCCCGGCGGCGTGGACGGGGTGCGACTGGTGGAGACGCTGCGCGGGCAGGGCAACCGCACGCCGGTGCTGTTCCTGTCGGCGCTGTCGGCGGTGGATGAGCGGGTGAAGGGCCTGAAGGCGGGCGGCGACGACTACCTGACCAAGCCCTTCGCCTTCGCAGAGCTGCTGGCCCGGGTCGAGGCGCTGGGCCGCCGCCCGGCGGCGGAAGTGCCGACGACGCGGTTGAAGGTCGCCGACCTGGAGCTGGACCTGCTGAGCCGCACGGTGACGCGGGCGGGCAAGAAGATCGACGTGCAGCCGCGGGAATTCCGCCTTCTCGAACACCTGATGCGCCATGCCGGGCAGGTGGTGACGCGCACGATGCTGCTGGAGAAGGTGTGGGACTACCACTTCGACCCGCAGACCAACGTCATCGACGTGCATGTGTCGCGGCTGCGGCACAAGCTGGACAAGGGCTTCGACAAGCCGCTGATCCACACCGTCCGCAACGCCGGCTACATGATGCGGGCGGAGGGGTGAGCCCAGCCCCCGCCTTCCCCCGCGGCGCGGGGGAGGGCCTGGCGACGCCTCCGCATGGCCCGGCGCGACGGCGCGTCGGCGCGAAGGCAAGGCCGCGGAGCGGCCGCCCGCCATCCGGGCACGCCATGACGGGCCGCAACGCGGCCCCGCGCGCAGCGCCCCCGCATGGCCCGGCGCGACGGCGTGTCGGCGCGAAGGCAAGGCCGCGGAGCGGCCGCCCGCCGTCTGAGGGCACCGCATAATGCCCCCGCCGCCGCTGGCCGCGGGCGGAGAGCCGCCGCTGATCGGGCTGCTGCGCAGCGCATCGGGCCGCTTCGCGCTGTTCTTCACCGCCTTCTTCGCCGCCGCCGCCACCGCCGCCGCGGTCGTGCTGTGGTGGAACACCGCGGGGTCGCTGGAGCGGCAGGTGGATTCCGCCATCCGCGCCGATGCCGCCGCGCTGGTGGAACGCCGCCGCGACGGCGCGGCCGACGCGCTGGTCGCGGCGATCGAGGACCGCCTCGCGCTCGACGTGCAGAACGAGTCCCTCTACCTGCTGGTGGGGCCGGACGGCCGCAAGCTGGCCGGCAACCTCGAATCCTGGCCGTCGGAGGCGAATGCGGAACAGCCCTGGATCCGCATGCCGCTGCTGCGCGACGGCGCGGTGAGCGAGGCGCGGCTGCTGCGGCTGGAATTCAACGGCGGCCACCGCCTGCTGGTCGGGCGCGATGTCGCGGAGAAGCTGCGCCTGCGCGGCCTGCTGTCGGAGGGCATCGCCTGGGCGGCCTCCGCCTCCGCCGCCATCGCGCTGTTCGGCGCCTTCCTGCTGCGCCGCGCGCTGGAGAAGCGCCTGCTGCCGGTCTACGGCACGGCGGAGGAGATCGCGGCGGGCGACCTGACGCGGCGCGTGCCGCTGTCCGACCGCGACGACGAATTCGACCGGCTCGGTCGCACCATGAACACGATGCTGGACCGCATCGCGCAGCTGATGGAAGGCGTGCGCGGCGTGTCGGACGCGATCGCGCACGACCTGCGCACCCCGATCGCGCGCGCCCGCAACAAGCTGGAAGAGGCGCTGCATTCCGCGCGCGACGAGGAGGCGCTGCGCGCCGCGGTGGAACAGGGCATCGCCGACCTCGACGGCATCGTGCGCGTCTTCCAGGCGGTGCTGCGCATCGCGGAGGTGGAGGCCGGCGCGCGCCGCGCCGCCTTCGCGCCCATCGACCTCGCCCCCGCGCTGGCCGATGCGGCGGAGCTGTACGGCGCGGCGGCGGAAGCGCGGGAGCAGCACCTGCTGGCGGAGCTGCCGGCGGCGCTGCCCCTGGTGGGCGACCGCGACCTGCTGATGCAGGCAGTGGCGAACCTGCTGGACAACGCGCTGAAGTTCACGCCCGAAGGCGGGACCGTCCGGCTGGCCGCCGCCGCGGCGCCGGGGCTGCTGGAGGTGTCCGTCGCCGATGACGGGCCGGGCCTGCCGCCCGGTGACCGCGCGCGGGCGGGCGAACGCTTCTTCCGCGCCGATGCGGCGCGCAGCACGCCGGGATCGGGGCTCGGCCTGTCGCTGGTGCGGGCGGTGGCGGCGCTGCATGGCGGCGACGTCGTGCTCGATGACGCCCATCCCGGCGCGGACCCGCCGGGGCTGAAGGTCACGCTGCGGCTGCCGGTCGCGTGACGGCGCTTTCACCGGCTGGCCACCGGGGCGAGCATGTCGTCGCCCCATAATGGCGCGATGCGCGTGATGCCCTTCCTGCTGGCGCTGCTCGCGGCCTTCCCCGCCAGGGCGGAACAGCCGCTTCGCGTCACCACCGACAGCTCGTCCTATTGCGACGAACTGGCCACGCGCCTGCAGGCCCAGCCCGGATCGCGGCAGGAGCCGACGCGCAGCCTGGCGGAGGAAGGCCGGCGGCTGTGCGAGACGGGGCATGTCCGCACCGGCATCGCCAAGCTGCGCCGCGCGCTGCGCGCCGCGCAGTCGATCGGCGGCTGATCCGCCGGCAGGATCCGCTACACCCGCCGCAGCGGCACCCGCGTCGACACCCAGGCGGCGATCGCGGCCAGCAACGCGGCGGTGGCGAAGGCGGCGCGGAAGGCGGCGACCATGTCGTCGCGGAATCCCGCCCGGGCGGCGTCCGGCAGGGCCGCGAGCGCATCGGGGCCGCGGTTCACCAGCGCGACGAACAGCGCCGCGGTGTCGCCCCCCGCCGCCGCCAGCGCGCCGAACAGCACCGCGCCCAGCAGCGCCGCCCCGGTCGCGGCGCCGAGCGAGCGGTTGAACTGCACCGAGGCGGTGGCCGCCCCCAGCCTTTCCCGCCCCGCCGCCACCTGCACGCTGATCTGCACCATCGGGAAGGTCGCGCCGAAACCCATCGACACGAGCGCGAGCAGCAGCGCCAGCAGCCACAGCGGCAGCACCCCGACGCCGAGCGCGACCAGCCCGAGCACCGCCGCCGCCAGCGCCAGCCCGCCGCCGGCCCAGGCCATCGTCCGCCCCGTGCGCGCCAGCAGCGAACCCGCGACCACCGCCCCCACCCCCGCCATGGCCGACAGCGGCAGCAGCGCCAGCCCCGCCTGCGCCGGCGACAGGCCGCGCACCGCGGCGAAGTAGATCGGCAGGAAGGCGATGCAGCCGACGAAGGCGGCGGAGGTCAGTGCCGAGAGCAGGTTGGCCCGCCATATCGTGGGCTCGCCCAGCAGGTCGGGCGACAGCAGCGGGTCGCCCGCGCGCCTCTCCTGCCGCAGCAGCAGCAGCAGCGCGCCGGCCGCGAGGAGCGCGAGCGCCGCGCCCACCGCCAGCGCCCCGGGCGTGAGCCGCCGCGCCTGGTCCAGCGCCAGCAGCGCCGGCCCGACGAACAGCGCGAACAGCACGAGGCCCGGCCAGTCGAAGCGGAAGCCGCGGCGCTGCCCCTTCGACGCACCCCCCAGCCGCGTCGCCGCCAGCCAGGCGGCGATGGCCGCGAGCGGCAACGGCAGCAGGAACACCGCGCGCCAGCCGAACAACTCCGTCAGCACCCCGCCCGCGACGGGGCCGAGCGCGCTGGCGGTGGTGAAGATGCCCGCGATCCACCCCTGGAAGCGGGACCGTTCGCGCGGTGGCACCGCCTCCGCGATCAGCGCGATGGGCAGCGCGATCAGCCCGCCGCCGCCGAAGCCCTGCACCATCCGCGCCGCGCCGAGCGCGGCCAGGTTCGGCGCCAGCGCGCAGCAGGCCGCGCCGAACGCATAGACCGCGAGCGCGACGAGCAGCATCCGCTGGCGCCCGAAGGCGTCGCCGAGCCGCCCGTAGACTGGCGCCGCGACCGTGTTGGCGACGAGGTAGAGGACCACCACGAAGGACACGCGCTCGACCTCGCCCAGCGAACGGGCGATGGCGGGCAGGGCGGCGGCGACGATGGTCTGGTCCAGCGCCGCGCCGAACATGGCCAGCGCGACGGCGGGGAAGACGCGGAAGAACAGCCGCCGCAACTCGGCGGGATCGGTGGGGGGGCCGGGGGCGTCGTCGCGGGGGGGCATGCGCGGCGCCTCAGGCCACGCCGGCGCGGCCCATCTCCAGGAACTTCTCGCGCCGGCGGGCGCGCAGAGTCGGCCCGTCGAGGGCGAGCAGCGGGTCGAGGCAGTCGCCGATCTGGCGGCCGACCGCGGCCATCATCGCCGCCGGGTCGCGATGCGCGCCGCCGAGCGGCTCCGGCACCACGGCATCCACCAGGGCGAGGCGGCGCAGGTCCTCGGCCGTCAGCTTCAGCGCCTCCGCCGCCTGCGGCGCCTGCGCGGCGTCGCGCCACAGGATGCTCGCGCAGCCCTCGGGCGAGATCACCGAATAGGTCGCGTGTTCCAGCATCAGCACCCGGTCGGCGGCGGCAAGCGCGATGGCGCCGCCCGATCCGCCTTCGCCGATGATGGTGGCGATGAAGGGCACGGGGGCGTCGAGCCCGGCCTCGATGGACCGCGCGATGGCTTCCGCCTGGCCGCGGGCCTCGGCCTCGATCCCCGGGAAGGCGCCGGCGGTGTCCACGAAGGACAGGATCGGCAGGCCGAAGCGGCCGGCGAGTTCCATGATGCGCCGCGCCTTGCGGTAGCCCTCGGGCCGGGCCATGCCGAAATTGTGCTTCACGCGGCTTTCGGTGTCGTGGCCCTTCTCGGTCGCCAGCACCGCCACCGCGCGGCCGCGGAACCGGCCGAGCCCGGCGACCACGGCAAGGTCGTCGGCGAAGGCGCGGTCGCCGGCCAGCGGCGTCCAGTCCTCGATCAGCGCGCGCACGTAGTCGGCGCCCTTCGGCCGGTCGGGGTGGCGCGCGACCAGCGTCTTCTGCCAGGGCGTGAGCCTGGCATAGGTCTGGCGCAGCAGCGTCTCGGCCTTGTCGCGAAGCTTCGCGACCTCGTCGGCGACGTCGATGCCGCCGGCGTCGGTGGTCCGGCGCAGCTCCTCGATCCGGCCTTCCAGCTCGGCGATCGGCTTCTCGAATTCCAGGAAGTGGCGCATGTCGGGCGCGGCTTTAGCGTGGAACCGGGGCGGGTGGAAGGGAAGCCGCCCCGGGCCGCCGGATGGCGGCCGCCCGGGGGCACGCAAGCGCGATGCCGCCGATGTCAGTCCGGCGTCGCGCCGGTGGCGCGGATGATCGGCGCCCATTTCTCCGTCTCGTCGCGGATGAAGCGGCCGAGTTCCTCGGGCGTGGAGGGCGTGGGCTCCACGCCATGCGCCGCGAGGTGGCGGCGCACCTCGGGGTCCTCGAGCGTGGTGCGCATCGCGGCCGCCAGCCGGTCCACGATGGGCCGCGGCAGGCCGCGGGGGCCGACGAGCGCGTACCAGTTGCCGACCTCGTAGCCCGGCAGCGTCTCCGCCACCGCCGGCACGTCGGGCAGCAGGGCGGAACGGCCGGGCGTGGGCACGGCCAGCGCGCGGAGCTTGCCCGCCTCGATCTGCGGGATGGCGGTGGGGGCGGTGGAGAAGGCGTAGTCGATCTTCGCGCCGACCAGGTCCGTCATCAGCGGCCCGCCGCCGCGATAGGGCACATGCACCGTCGTGACGCCCGCCATCCGGTCCAGCAGCGCCCCCGCCAGGTGCCCCGCGCCGCCGACGCCCGAGGAGCCGTAGGTGATGGTGTCGGGCCGCGCGCGCGCCGCGGCGATGAGGTCGCCCAGCGTCCGCCACGGCCGGTCGGCCGGCACCACCAGCACGTTCAGGATCGAGCCGGACTGGCTGATCGGCGTCAGGTCCGTCTGCGGGTTGAAGCCGAGGTTGCGGTACAGCGTCGGGTTGATGGCCAGCGCCGCGATGGTGCCCATCAGCAGCGTGTAGCCGTCGGGCGCGGCGCGCACCGTCAGCTCGGTCGCCAGGTTGCCGCCGGCGCCGGGGCGGTTGTCGATGACGATGCTGCCGCCGATCGCCTGCTGCAGCTTCGACTGGAGGCTGCGCGCCGTCAGGTCGGTGCCGCCGCCGGCGGCGAAGCCGACGATCATGCGGATGGGCCGGTTCGGGTAGTCGGCCTGCGCGCGCGCGCCGCGCGGCAGGGCGGCGAGGGCGAGGCCGGCGGGCAGGCCGGCGGCAAGGGTGCGGCGGCGCATGGGCGTGTTCCTCCTTCGGCGTGTTGCGGGCAAGGCTACAGGCACGCCGCCGCGCCCGGAAGGCGCCGCGGCGGCGCGTGCCTTACTGCTCGCGCCAGGGATGCTCGGCCCAGAGCGCCTGGTAGCGCGCCTGCAGCGCCCGCAGCTCCGCGCTGTAGGCATCGGGGGCCAGGAAGCGCAGCGGCAGGTTCTGCTGCAAGGCGGCCTGCTGGAATTCGGGGTCGTCCACCGTGCGGCGGACGGACAGCGCCAGGCGTTCCAGCGCGGCAGGCGGCATGCCGGCCGGGGCGGCCATGCCGCGCATCGACCCCTCGACCACGTCGAAGCCGAGCTCGCGCAGCGTCGGCGTGTCCCCCAGCGGCGCCCAGCGCGCTTCCCCCATCTGCGCGAGCGGGCGCAGCACGCCCTGGCGCATCTCGATCACGCCCTCGGCGACATTCATCACCGCCACCGGGATCGCGCGCGACAGCAGGTTCTGCTTCACCTGCGCGCTGCCCGCGAAGGGGACGTGCAGGAAGCGCGCATTCGCCTTCCGCTCCAGCGCCAGCATCGCCAGGTGGTCGTCGGAGCCGATGCCGGTGGTGCCGTAGCCGATCGTCTCCGGCCGGGCGCGGGCCGCGGCCAGCAGGTCCGCCAGCGTCCGGTGCGGGCTGTCCGCCAGCACCCAGAGCCCGCCCGGATCGTCCACGATGTTCGCGATCAGCGTGAAGTCGGACAGCTGGAAGCGGGTGCGCCGCTCGATCGGCAGGGTGACGATGTGGGGCGTGTTGATGAAGCCGATCGTGTGGCCGTCGGGCCGCGCGCGGGCCAGTTCGGCGAAGCCGATCTCGCCGCCCGCCCCCGGCCGGTTCAGCACCACGACGGAGACGCCGAGGTCCTTCTCCATGAAGCGGGCGATGGTCCGGGCCGCGAGGTCGGTGCCGCCGCCGGCCGCGAAGGCGACGACGAGGGTGATGCTGCGCTCCGGCGTCCAGGCCCCCTGGGCGAGGGCGGGGGCGGCGAGCGGCGCGGCCGCCATCAGGCCGGCCAGGCGTCGGCGCGTGAGCATGCGGTGTCTCCCGGTTGGTTCGTTGCGGGTCACCTAGCGCCTCGCAGGGCGGCGCGAAAGGCCGAAACGCCTTCGCGCGTCAGGCCTCGCCGGGCAGCGGGGGGTAGGGCAGCGGGCGCAGCGCGGTGCCCCAGCGGGCGACGTCGCGCCAGACGCCCTCGGCCATGTAGGGGTCCTCGGCCCACCAGGCGGCGGCCTCGGCATCGGTCGCGTGGCGGGTGACGGCGATGGAGCCGATCATGCGTCCCCCCGGCGCGTCCAGCAGGGCGCCGCCGACCAGCAGCGTGCCGTCCCTGGCGAAGGGCCGGATGCGGTCCATGTGCCGCGGCCGCGCGGCGCCCCGGCGCGCCTCCGCCCCCGGATCGGTGCCGTCGAAGGCGACGACGACGGTGTGGGTGCGCCCGGGCGGCGCCTGCCCGGTGGGTTCGGGCCAGGGGCGGTAGGGCAGCGGGGCGATGCGGAAATCCCGCACCTGCACCCGCCGCCAGACCCGCCCCGCCGCCAGCGGCTCGGCCGCGAGATAGGCGGCGACCCCGGCGCGGTCCGGCACGTCGAGCAGGGTGAGCGAGCCGAGCGTGCGCCCGGCCTCGTCGCGCAGCGGCAGGCTGAGGCGGAGCCGACCGGCCGCCGCCTCCGCCGTGATGAAGGCGACATGCGCGTCCCGCGCCGCCGCCCGCCGCGCCGGCGCGCCCGCATCGGTGCCGTCGAAGGCGAGCAGCGCGAAGGCCATGGTCAGTACATGTGCTGCCCGCCATTGATCGACAGCGTGGAGCCGGTGATGAAGTCGGCGTCGTCGGCGGTCAGGAAGGCGACGCCGCGGGCGATGTCCTGCGCGGTGCCGAGCCGCCCGCGCGGGATGCGGGCGATGATCTTCTCCAGCACCTCGGCCGGCACGGCGCGCACCATCTCGGTGTCGACATAGCCGGGGGCGACGGCGTTGACGGTGATCTGGTTGCGGGCGCCTTCCTGCGCGAGCGCCTTGGTGAAGCCGTGGATGCCGGACTTCGCCGCGGCGTAGTTCACCTGGCCGAGCTGCCCCGCCTGGCCGTTGACCGAGCCGATGTTGACGATGCGGCCGAACTTGCGGGCGTTCATGCCGTCCCACACCGCCTTGCACATGTTGTAGCAGGAGCCGAGGTTGGTATCGATCACGTCGTCCCACATCTGGCGCGTCAGCTTCCGCATCATCGCGTCGCGGGTGATGCCGGCGTTGTTCACCAGGATCTCCACCGGGCCGACCTCCGCCTCGATCCGCGCCACCGCGGCGGTGCAGGCCTCGTAGTCGCCGACGTCGAACTTGTAGCAGGGGATGCCGGTGCGCTCGGTGAAGGCCTGCGCGGCGGCATCGTTGCCGGCGTAGGAGGCCACGACCTTGCGCCCGGCGGCCTGCAGCGCCTCGCTGATCGCGGCGCCGATGCCGCGCTGTCCGCCGGTGACCAGTGCCACACGTGCCATGCCGCCATTCTCCCTGTTCGGCCTGCCTTTTCGGCGCGGGATGCTCCCGCGCTGCCCATCCTCGCGCGGGTTGGCGGGCAGGGCAAACGCATCCTCGGCGCGATCCGCGACGGCGGTTGATGCAGGTCAAGGCGGAACGACCGCGGGACCGCCATTCTCTGCCCCGTCCCGCGGCGCAGGGCGCCGGGGACCTTCCTGGACGTTTCCTCCCTCGACTCGCCCCGGCGGGCTTCCCGCCGGGGTTTCTTTCGCGCCCCGCCCCGGCCTATTCCGGCGTCGCGCCCGAAGCGCGCACCACCGGCGCCCAGGCCGCGACCTCGGCGCGGACGAAGGCCTGCGCGTCGTCGAGGAAGACGCGGCCGGGCTGGGTCGCCGTCTCGGCGAAGCGGCGCTGCACGTTGGGTGCGGCCTGCGCGGCGCGCACCGCCTCCGCCAGCTTCTCCAGCACCGGGCGCGGCGTGCGCGCGGGCGCGGCGAGCCCGGCCCAGCCGTCGGCGTTGAGCTGCGGCATGCCGAGTTCCGCGAAGGTCGGGACGGAGGGGAAATCCGCGATCCGCTCGGGCGAGGAGAAGGCGAGCGCGCGGACGACATTGGCGCGCATGTTGGCGCTGGCGGCCGTCAGGCTGTCGATCATGCTCGGCACCACGCCGGCCATCACGTCGGTGGCCGCCTGCGCGCCGCCGCGATAGGGGATGTGGGTCAGGCTGATCCCCGTCGCCTGCGCCAGCCGCAGGCCGAGCAGGTGCGGCACGCTGCCGACGCCGGAGGTGGCGAATTCCAGCCCCTGCGGCCGGCGCCGCGCCTCCGCCACGTAGTCGGCGACGGATTGCGCGGGGAAGCGCGGGTTCACCACCAGCAGGTAGGGCGTGCCGAGCAGCATCGCGATATGCGCGAAGTCGCGGTCCGCGTCCCACTGGATCCGGTCGCGGTACAGCGTGTTGCCGATCGCCATGCCGGAGATGGTGGAGAGCAGCAGCGTGTAGCCGTCCGGCGCCGCCTGCGCGACCAGCCCGGTGCCGAGCGTGGCGCCCGCGCCGCCGCGGTTCTCCACCACGATGGGCTGGCCGAGGCTGCGCGACATCTCGTCCGCCATCAGCCGGCCGATGATGTCGGTGGTGCCGCCGGCGGCGAAGGGGATGACCAGGCGGATCGGCCGCGTCGGCCAGGGCGATGGCGCGACGCCCTGCGCAAGGGCGGGGGCGGCAAGCGGCGCAGCCAGGGCGGCGCCGAGCAGGGTGCGGCGTGTCGTCGTCATCGTGTCGTCTCCCAGGTGCCGCATGATGCGCGGCGGGGGCGGGGCGGGACAACGGGGGGAGTGGCGGCGGCCGATTCTCAACCAAGAATTGAATATCATCTTATTATATTCAGTCTTCACAACCCCGTGACCGACATGCAGAGTCACGCTCGACATGCCCAGCCGTTCTCTGCCCCCCAGCACTATGGATCACACCATGTCGTCGATGCCCGAGACCGAGTCGTCCGATCACGCCGCGCTGGTGATGATGCTGGCCTATGTCGAGGCCGAGTGCCGACGCCTGGGCGCGGAGGCCGCGGCGAAGCACGCCGCCATCGCCGCCGCCCTGGTGCCCGCCCTGGCGCAGCGCCGCACGCTGGCGGGCGCGGCGCTGCACTGACCCGGCGCCGCGACCGGCGACGACCCGGCGCCGCGACCGGCGACGACCCGGCGCCGCGACCGGCGACGACCCGGCACCGCGACCGGCGACGACCCGGCACCGCGACCGGCGACGACCCGGCACCGCGACCGGCGACGACCCGGCGCCGCTACCGCCGCCGCAGCAGGAACAGCGCCTGTTCGCCGAACAGGTTGGCCAGCCAGGGCGAACGCTTCCAGGGCGAGCGCAGCCCCTGTTCGTCCACCGCCAGCCAGCGGTCCACGACATAGCCTTCGAGCGCGCAGAGGTCGAAGAAGTCGCGGATCGTGCAGGGGTGGATGTTGGGCGTCTCGTACCACTTCCGGTCCCAGGTCTCGTTGTCCGGCATCCGCCCGGTGGTCAGCAGCTTCCAGCGCAGCTGCCAGTGGCCGAAATTCGGGAAGCTGACGATGGCGTGCCGGCCGATCCGCGTCATCTGGCGCAACACCTCGCGCGGCTTCTCCACCGCCTGCAGCGTGCGGCTCAGCACCACGTAGTCGAAGGCGCCGTCGGGGTAGAAGGCGAGGTCGGTGTCGGCGTCGCCGTGGATCACCGGCAGGCCGGCGGCCACCGCTTCCGTCGCCTCCGCCATGTCGATCTCGATCCCCCGCGCATCGGCCCGCTTCTGGCGCGTCAGGTGGTCGATCAGCGCGCCGTCGCCGCAGCCGATGTCGAGCACGCGCGCCCCCGGCTCGATCATCCCCGCGATCAGGCGGAGGTCGAGGCGCATGTTCTTCGCGACGAAGCGGATCTCCTGCGGCGCGTCCGGCATCACACCCCCACCCGTTCCGCCGCGCCGCGCAGGAAGCCGCCGAGCGCGCGGTGGAACACCGGCTCGTCCAGCAGGAAGGCGTCGTGACCCTTGTCGGTCGCGATCTCCACGAAGGACACGTTGGCGGCGGCCGCGTTCAGCGCGCGCACCAGGCTCCGGCTCTCCTCCGTCGGGAACAGCCAGTCGCTGCTGAAGGAGGCGACGAGGAAGCGCGTGCCGGTGCCGCGGAAGGCGGCGGCCACGTCCCCGCCGTGCTCCGCCGCCAGGTCGAAGAAGTCCATCGCCCGCGTGATGGTCAGGTAGCTGTTGGCGTCGAAGCGGCGGACGAAGGTGCTGCCCTGGTGGCGCAGGTAGCTCTCCACCTCGAACACGTCCTCGAGGAAGGTCAGCGCCGTGGCGCCGCGCAGCCGCCGGCCGAACTTCCGCCCCAGCGCGGCTTCCGACAGGTAGGTGATGTGCGCCACCATCCGCGCCACCGACAGGCCCTTGGCGGGGATGCGTCCGTCCTCCCAGTAGCGGCCGCCCTTCCAGTCGGGGTCGCCGTGGATGGCCGCGCGGCCGACCTCGTGGAAGGCGATGTTCTGGGCGGAGTGGTAGGTGGCGGTCGCGATCGGCGCCGCGGCGACCACCATCTCCGGGTAGGTCGCGGCCCATTCCAGCACCTGCATCCCGCCCATCGACCCGCCGACCACCGCCAGCAGGCGCGGGATGCCCAGGTGGTCCACCAGGCGCTTCTGGGCGCGGACCATGTCGCGGATGGTGACGGACGGGAAATCGGTGCCCCAGGGCCGCCCCGTCGGCCGCCCTTCGGCATCCGTCATCTCCTCGGGCGGGCCGGAGCTTCCCATGCAGCCGCCGAGCACATTGGCGCAGACGACGAAGTAGCGGTCGGTGTCGACCGGCCGGCCGGGCCCGACCAGCGTCTCCCACCAGCCGGGCTTGCCGGTCAGCGGGTGCGGCTCCGCCACGTACTGGTCGCCGGTCAGCGCGTGGCAGATCAGCACCGCGTTGCTGCGCGCCGCGTTCAGCGTGCCGTAGGTGCGGTAGGCGACCGCGAGCGGCGCGACCACGGCGCCGCAATCCAGCGCCAGGCCGTCGGCGAAGACGACGCGCTGGTGGTCCAGGCGCTGGAAGGGGGCAAGGGCCTCGGTCATCGGGTCCGGGGGCGTCAACGGGGGCGGCAGCAATAGGCGCGGGCGGCCCGGCCGGCAACCGTTGCGTGTGGCGCATCCCGCGCCCGTGAGGGGGCCGCCTTCACGCCGCGCGCCGCCGCGTCTATGCACGGGCCTGGAAACGTGAGCCCCATGCCCGACACCCAGCCGCCTTCCGACATCGCCGCGCTGCGCGCCGAGATCGACGCGCTGGACGACGCGCTGCACGACCTGCTGATGCGCCGCGCCGCCGTGGTGGCGCGCCTGGCCGCGAGCCGCGCCAAGGGCGCGGGCCCGGCGCTGCGCCCCGGGCGGGAAGCCGCCATCCTCCGCCGCCTGCTCGGCCGCCACGGGGGGGCGCTGCCGCGGGCGGCGCTGGTGCGGATCTGGCGCGAATTGCTGGCCGCCACCACCACGATGCAGGCCCCCCTGCCCTTCGCCGCCTGCCTGGACGAGGCGGGGATGGAGGTGCTGCGCGCCCATGCCGGCCTTGCCGCCCCGATCAGCCGCCTGGAGGACGCGGCCGCGGCCATCGCGGCGGCCGGGGCCGGGGCCGCCGCGCTCGCCGCCCTGCCGATGGGGCGATGGTGGCGGACGCTCGATCCCAACCGCCTGCATGTCACCGCCCGGCTGCCCTTCTTCGGCCCGGCCGCCGCGCCGGTCTTCCTCCTCTCCCCCGCCGCGCCCGACCCTTCGGGCGAGGACCGCACGCTGGTCCGCCTGCCGGAAGCCGGCGCCGAGGCCGCGCTGCGGGCGGCGGGCCTCCATGCCACCTCCCTCACCCGCGACGGCGACCTGGCGCTGGCCGAGATCGACGGCTTCCTGCCTGCGGGCGACCCGCGCCTTCCCGCCGGCGCGGCCGTGCTCGGCGCCTATGCCGTCCCCCTCCCCTCCTGACCGGATCACCGCCATGAGCGTCATGCCGCGCCCGTCCATCCTGTCGGTCGAGCCCTATGTCGGGGGGGAATCCAAGGTCCCGGGCGTCAACCGCATCATCAAGCTCTCCTCCAACGAGGGCGCCTTCGGCCCGCCGCCCGGCGCCGTCGCGGCGATCGCAGGGATGGCGAGGGAGGCGCACCGCTACCCCGATGGCGGCGCGACGGCACTGCGGGAGGCGATCGGCGCGCGCTTCGGGCTCGACCCCGCGCGGATCGTCTGCGGCAACGGCTCGGACGAACTGCTCTCCATGCTCATCCTCGCCTATGGCGGGGAGGGGACGGAGCTGGTGATGTCCGCCCATGGCTTCATGATGTACGACATCACCGGCCGCTGGGCCGGCTGCCGCGTCATCAAGGTGCCGGAACGCGACCTGACGGCGGATGTGGACGGCCTGCTCGCCGCGGTCGGGCCGCGCACGCGGATGCTGTTCCTGGCCAACCCGAACAACCCCACCGGCTCCATCCTGCCGCAGTCCGAGGTGGTGCGCCTGCGCCACGGCCTGCGCGAGGACGTGCTGCTGGTGCTCGACTCCGCCTATGCCGAATACGTCACGCGGCCCGACTACGACCCTGGCCAGAAGCTGGTGGATGCGGGGTCCAACACCGTTATGTGCCGCACCTTCTCCAAGATCTTCGGCATGGGGGGGATGCGGCTGGGCTGGTGCTACGCGCCGCCCGCCATCGTCGACATCCTCGGCCGCGTGCGCGGGCCCTTCAACGTGAACGCCGCCGCCATGGCCGCCGGCATCGCGGCGCTGGCCGAGCCGGGCTGGGTGGAGCGGTCGGTCGCCCACAACACCGAGCAGCGCGGCCGCCTCGAGGCGGCGCTCGCGGCGCTCGGCCTCAAGGTCTGGCCGAGCGAGGGCAACTTCTCGCTGGTGGATTTCGGCGGCGCGGACCGCGCGAAGGCGGCGGATGCGCATCTGCGCGGGCGCGGGCTGATCGTGCGCGCCATGGGCGGCTACGGCCTGCCGCAGGCGCTGCGGGTGACCATCGGCACGGCCGAGGAGGTGGGGCTGGTGATCGAGGCGCTGACGGATTTCGCGCGTGCCGGCTGACCCCCCCGCCCCGGGCGGCGGGCCGCTGTTCGACCGGCTCTGCCTGCTCGGCACCGGGCTGATCGGCTCCTCCATCGCGCGTGTCGCGAAGGAACGCGGCGACCTCGCCCGCACCGTGGTGGCGCATGCCAAGACGCCGCGGACGCTGGAGCGCGTGCGCGAACTCGGCATCGCCGACGTGGTGGAGCCGGACGCGGCGAAAGCGGTGGAAGGCGCGGATTGTGTGGTCTTCTGCGTCCCCGTCGGCGCCTATGCCGAGGTGATGCGGACGGTCGCGCCGCACCTGAAGCGGGGCGCGATCGTCACCGATGTCGGCTCCACCAAGGGCAGCGTGGTGCGCGACCTCGGCCCGCTGATGCCGGAAGGCGTGCACCTGGTGCCGGCGCATCCGATGGCGGGCACCGAGTATTCCGGCCCCGATGCCGGCTTCGCCGAGCTGTTCCGCGGCCGCTACACCATCCTGACGCCCCTGCCGGACAGCGACCCGGCGGCGGTGGAGAAGGTGGCGGAGCTGTGGCGCCGCTGCGGCAGCATGATCGAGACGCTGGACCCCGCGACGCATGACAAGGTGGTGGCCATCGTCAGCCACCTGCCGCACCTGATCGCCTTCACCATCTGCTCCACCGCCGACGACCTGGCGGAGGAGACGAAGGAGGCGGTGCTGAAATTCGCCGCCTCCGGCTTCCGCGACTTCACCCGCATCGCGGCGAGCGACCCGACCATGTGGCGCGACGTCTTCCTGAACAACCGCGAAGCCCTGCTGGAGATGCTGGGCCGCTTCGTGGAGGACGCGCACGCGCTGGGCCGCGCCGTGCGCTGGGGCGAGGCGGGCTTCATCGAGGACCGCATCCAGCGCGGGCGGAAGATCCGCAAGGGCCTGATCGAGCGGAAGCAGGCCTGATACTGACCGGCGTGAATGCTGACACATTCACGCCCCCTCAGACGCCGGGCGGGCCGCATCCGCGTCCCCTGGCTTCGCCGCAGATGCGGCTCGGCGGGCTTCGCCCGCCGCCATCGGATCACCTTCAACGCCGGCCGGCATGACAGCACCCGCCTGCCGCAGGCGGCGGGGCGGCCCAGCCTCCCTCAGTTCCCCTCGCGCTGCGCCAGCCGGTAGGGATGCGCGCGGTAGGTACCCAGCACCTTCAGCTCGCTGCTGAAGAAGGCCAGTTCCTCCAGCGCGCGGCGAAGCGCCGGGTCGTCCGGGTGGCCGTCCACATCGGCCAGGAACTGCGTCGCGCTGAAGGACCCGCCGACCATGTAGCTCTCGAGCTTGGTCATGTTCACGCCGTTGGTCGCGAAGCCGCCCAGCGCCTTGTAGAGCGCGGCGGGGATGTTGCGGACGCGGAAGACGAAGCTGGTCACCCATTCGCCCGCCCCGAACGGCCCGGCCAGGGGGGTGCGCGACATGACGTAGAAGCGGGTGGTGTTGTGGCTCTCGTCCTCCACGTTCCGCTTCAGCACGTCGAGCCCGTAGATCTCGGCCGCCAGTTCGCTCGCGATGGCCGCGTCCTCCACCCCGCCGCGCTCGGCGATCAGGGCGGCGGCGCCGGCGGTGTCGGCCTCGATCACCGCGGCCAGGTCCATCTCCCGCAGCAGCCGCAGCACCTGGCCGAGCGCGACGGGATGGCTGTGGGCGCGCCGGATCGTGGCCAGCGTCGCGCCCTTCGGCGCCAGCAGGCAGTGCTCCACCCGCTCGAAATGCTCGCCCACCACATGCAGGCCGGAATCCGGCAGCAGGCGGTGGATGTCGGGCACGCGGCCGGCCAGCGAATTCTCGCAGGGCAGCATGGCCAGGCCCGCGCGGCCTTCGCGCACGGCGGTCATCGCCGCCTCGAAGCTCGGGCAGGGCAGGGTCGCCCAGCCGGGATAGGCGTGGCGGCAGGACAGGTCGGAATAGGCGCCGGGCAGGCCCTGGAAGGCGATGGTCCCGGCCGCCCCCGTCGCGGTCTGGTCCGGGCGCGGCGTCGGGGCGGGCGTGTTCATCGCGGCATCCTGGGTGCGTGTCGGGCGGAAGGCAGGGCGCGGCGGGTTGTCGAGCCCGGCGCCCGCCTCTATGTTCCGGCCGGTTTTACGGCAGGGCGGCGCGGGCGCAAGCCTGGCGCCGCCCTTGCCCTGGTCGCGGCGGTGCGCGTCCGCGCGAAGGGGCGGCATCATGGCTCGGGAAGGGTGCATTCCGGGATGAGTCTGGAATTCAACAAGTTCGTCGCGGCCCCGCTCGTCGCGGGCATCGCCTTCATGGCGGCCGGGCTGGTGGCGGATGCCATCGTCCACCCGAAGCCCCTGAGCCAGAGCGCGATCCAGATCGGCGAGGCGCCGCAGCAGGCCGCCGCCGCCGCCCCGGCCGCCCCGGCGCTCGAGCCGATCGCGCCGCTGCTGGCCGCCGCCAATGCCGACAACGGCCGCGCCATCGCCGGCCGGCTCTGCGCGTCCTGCCACAACTTCGCGCAGGGCGGGCCGAACGGCGTGGGCCCGAACCTGTGGGGCATCGTCGGCGCGCCGCATGCGCGCGTGGCGGGCTTCAACTACTCCGCCGCGAACCGCGCCCTGGCCGACAAGCCCTGGGACTACGAGGCGCTGAACGCCTTCATCGCGCGCCCGGCCACGGCCATGCCCGGCACCCGCATGGCCTTCGCGGGGCTGAACAATGCCGGCCAGCGCGCCGACCTGATCGCCTTCCTGCGCAGCCTCGACACCAGCCCGAAGCCGCTGCCCTGATCCGCCGCCCGCGCGCCCGCCCCGGCCCGATGGTGCATCCTGCCGCGGCGGGGAACCGGGCGGCAGGGGCGGGACACGCTGCCGGGCTGCGCCTTCCGAAGGGGGCGTGATGCCTGAGCCCGCCGATTTCCTTGCCACCGCCGAAGCAGCCGCCGAGGCCGCGGGCGCGGTCATCCGCCCGCTGTTCCGCTCCGCCCTGCTGGTGGAGGCGAAGGGCGATGCCTCCCCCGTCACCGAAGCGGACCGCGCCGCCGAACGCGCCATCCGCGCGCTGATCGCGGACCGCCACCCCGACCACGGCGTGATCGGGGAGGAATACGGCGACAGCAACCCCGGTGCGGACTGGGTCTGGGTGCTGGACCCGATCGACGGCACCCGCGCCTTCGTCACCGGCCGCCCCCTGTTCGGCACGTTGATCGGCCTGCTGCACCGCGGCGTGCCGGTTCTCGGCCTCATCGACCAGCCTGCTACCGGCGAACGCTGGACCGGGCTTGCCGGCCAGCCCACCCGCTTCCGCTCCGCCATGGGCGGGGTGCCGCGCTGCCGGCCCTGCCCGCGGCTGGAGGAGGCGGAACTCTCCTGCACCTCCCCCGACATGTTCGATGCCGCGACCGCGCCGCGCTTCGCCGCCGTGAAGGCCGCCGCGCGCCGCACCACCTGGGGCGGCGACTGCTACGCCTATGGCCTCCTCGCGCTCGGCCTGGTGGACCTGGTGGTGGATGCCACCATGAAGCCCTGGGACTGGGCCGCCCTCGTCCCGGTGATCGAGGGCGCGGGCGGCCGCTGCACGGACTGGGCCGGGCGGCCGCTGCGCCTCGATGGCGACGGGACCGTGCTGGCTGCGGGCGATCCCGCGCTGCTGGCGGAGGCATCAAAGCTGCTGGCCGGCTGACGGCCGCGGTTGCCGGCGGGCGGGCGAGACCCCAAACTCACGCCATGCGCCGCCGCGACCTCCTCTCGCTCTCCGCCGCCCCCTTCGCGACCTCCTGGGGTCTCGCGCCCGGGGTCCTGCGGGCCGCCACCCCCGCCGGCGGCACCGCCGCGCCGGGCCAGGCGGTCCGCACCCATGCGCTGTCGCTGCTGGGCGAGCCCGCGCTGCCGGCCGACTTCCCGCATTTCCCCTGGGTGAACCCGGCGGCGCCGAAGGGCGGCGAGATCGCGCTGACCGCCCTTGGCAGCTTCGACAGCTTCAACGGCTTCATCATCCGCGGCACCGCCGCCGTCGGCAGCACGATGATCTACGACACGCTGCTGAAGGAAAGCGCGGACGAGGCCAGCACCGAATACCCCTACCTGGCGCAGTGGATCGACCTGCCGGCGGACCGCCTCGGCGTCAGCTTCGAGATCAACCCCGCCGCGCGCTGGCACGATGGCCGCCCCGTCACCGCCGCCGACGTGGTCTTCACCTTCAACACGCTCCGCCAGCACGGCCGGCCCTTCTACCGGTCCTACTGGGGCGACGTGACGGAGGTGGTGGCGGAATCCGAACGCCGCGCGACCTTCCGCTTCCGCAGCAACGAGAACCGGGAACTGGCCCTGATCCTCGGCCAGATGCCGGTTCTGCCGGCGCATTGGTGGGCGACGCGCGACTTCACCCGCCCGCTGCTGGAAGCGCCGCTGGGCTCCGGCCCCTACCGGATCGAGCGGTTCGAGGCCGGGCGCAGCGTGGTCTACCGCCGCGTGGAGGACTGGTGGGCGCGCGACATCCCGACCTGCCGCGGCACGCAGAACTTCGACACCATGCGCTACGAGTATTTCCGCGACACCACCGTGGCGCTGGAAGCCTTCAAGGCCGGCCAGATCGACTTCCGCACAGAGAACGTGGCGCGGGACTGGGCGACGGCCTACGACTTCCCCGCCCGCCGCCGCGGCCTCGTGAAGCTCGACGAGATCCGCCACGAGTTGCCGACCGGGATGCAGTCCTGGGCCGTCAACCTGCGCCGCCCGCTGTTCCAGGACGCCCGCGTGCGCCGCGCGCTGGTCGAACTGTTCGACTTCGAGTGGATGAACGCCAACCTGTTCTTCGGCGCCTATGCGCGCACCTCCTCCTACTTCTCCAACTCGGAACTCGCCTCCTCCGGCCTGCCGGCGGGGCGGGAACTGGCCATCCTGGAACGCTTCCGCGGCCGCATCCCGAACGAGGTCTTCACCACCGAATACCGCCTGCCCGTCACCGACGGGTCCGGCAACAACCGCGAAGGGCTGCGCCGCGCGCTGGCGCTGCTGCAGGAAGCGGGCTGGCGCGTGCAGGACCGCCGGCTGGTGAACCCGCGCGGCCAGCGCTTCGAATTCGAGATCCTGATCCAGGGCCCCACCTTCGAACGGATCGCCCTGCCCTATGTCCAGGCGCTGGAACGCGTCGGCATGGGCGTGCGCGTGCGCAGCGTGGACCCCGCGCAGTACCAGACCCGCATCGACGCCTTCGACTACGACATGACGGTGGACAGCATGGGCCAGAGCCTGTCCCCCGGGAACGAGCAGCGGGACTACTTCACCTGCGACAAGGCACGGGAGAACGGCAGCCAGAACGTCGCCGGCATCTGCGACCCCGCGGTCGACGAGCTGGTGGAGCTGGTCGTCACCGCGCCCGACCGCGAGGAACTCGTCGCCCGCACCCGCGCGCTGGACCGCGTGCTGCTGTGGAACAACTTCGTCATCCCCCACTGGCACAGCCGCAGCTTCCGCATCGCCTACTGGGACAAGTTCGGCCGGCCGGAGCGGAACCCGCGATACGCGCTCGGCCTCGACAGCTGGTGGGTGGACGCGGCGAAGGACCGGGCGCTGGGCGACGCCAGGCGGACCCTGTAGGTGGCGGTGGCGCGCAGGGTGGCGCCGCAGGGAGGGCTCCGCCCTCCCCGCACCCCTCCCGCCAAGGGGCAGCGGCCCCTTGGAACCCATGAGTTCAGCGTGGTCCGGAGGAGGGGCGACGAGCCCGTGCCTGCCCCGAAGCGCGCGCCGTGCCCCTCCTCCGGACCACGCCTGTCCCGAGGTCCAGGAGGCCACTGCCTCCTGGTGGGGGGTGCAGGGGGGCGAAGCCCCCTTGCGGGCCACTAGGCGCATCCATGGCCGCGTACATCCTCCGCCGCCTGCTGCTCGTCGTCCCGACGCTGTTCGGCATCATCCTCATCAACTTCGCCGTCGTGCAGTTCGCCCCCGGCGGCCCGGTCGAGCAGATGCTGGCCGAGTTGCGCGGCGAGGGGCAGACGCTCGGGCGCCTCACCGGCGAAGGCGGGGGCGAGGTGCGCCAGCCCGGCGCCAACAGCCCCGGCGCGGCATCGGGCGAGGGCGGCGGGCCGGTCGGCACCTATCGCGGGGCGCGGGGGCTCGACCCCGCCATCGTGCGCGACATCGAGAGGATGTTCGGCTTCGACAAGCCCGCCCATGTCCGCTTCCAGGAGATGATGCTGGGCTACCTGACCTTCGACTTCGGCCGCAGCCTGTTCCGCGACCGACCGGTGGTGGACCTGATCCTGGAGAAGATGCCCGTCTCCATCTCGCTCGGGCTCTGGTCCACGCTGATCATCTACCTGGTGTCCATCCCGCTCGGTATCCGCAAGGCGGTGCGGGACGGGTCGCGCTTCGATGTCGCGACCTCGGGCGTGGTGCTGGTGGGCTATGCGATCCCGGGCTTCCTGTTCGCCATCCTGCTGGTGGTGCTGTTCGCGGGCGGGTCCTTCGTGCAGTGGTTCCCGCTGCGCGGCCTGGCGAGCGCGGGCAGCGAGACCTGGCCCTTCTGGCAGCGCGCGCTGGACTATGCCTGGCACATGGCGCTGCCGACGCTGGCGCTGGTCATCGGCGGCTTCGCGGGGCTGACCATGCTGACCAAGAACAGCTTCCTCGACGAGATCGGCAAGCAATACGTGCTGACCGCCAAGGCCAAGGGCAACAGCGAGACGCGGGTGCTCTACGGCCACGTCTTCCGCAACGCGATGCTGCTGATCATCGCGGGCTTCCCGGCCGCCTTCATCGGCATCCTGTTCACCGGCGCGCTGCTGGTGGAGATCGTCTTCTCGCTCGACGGGCTCGGCCTGCTGGGGTTCGAGGCGGCGATCCGGCGCGACTACCCGATCATGTTCGCCACCCTCTACATCTTCACCCTGCTCGGGCTGGTGATGCAGATCGTGGGGGACGTGATGTACACCGTGGTGGACCCCCGCATCGACTTCGAGGCGCGGCGGTGACGCCCATCGCCCGCCGCCGGATCGAGAACTTCAAGGCCAACCGCCGCGGCTACTGGTCGATGTGGATCTTCCTGGCCCTGTTCCTCCTCACGCTGTTCGCCGAGTTCATCGCGAATGACCGCCCGCTGGTCGCGCGCGTGGACGACCGCTGGCTGTTCCCCGTGCTGGTGAGCTACGCGGAGGAGGAGGTGATCCCCGGCGGCCTGCCGATCGAGATGGACTGGCACGACCCGGAACTGCGGAAGGAATTCCAGGACCGCGGCGGCTGGGCGGTCTGGCCGGCGATCCCCTATGCGCATGCGACGGTGGTGCGCGACCTCGGCCGGCCTTCCCCGGCGCCGCCCTCGGCGCGGAACCTGCTGGGCACCGACGACCAGTCGCGCGACGTGCTGGCGCGGGTCATCTACGGCTTCCGCATCTCCATCCTGTTCGGCTTCAGCCTGACCATCGTCAGCTCCGCCATCGGCATCGCGGCCGGGGCGGTGCAGGGCTACTACGGGGGGTGGGTCGATCTCGGCTTCCAGCGCTTCATCGAGATCTGGTCGGGCATGCCGCAGCTGTACCTCCTCATCATCCTGGCCAGCGTGATCGAGCCGAGCTTCTGGACGCTGCTGGTCTTCCTGCTGCTGTTCAGCTGGATGGGGCTGACCGGCGTGGTGCGGGCGGAATTCCTGCGCGGCCGCAACTTCGACTATGTGCGCGCGGCCAAGGCGATGGGCGTCTCCGACACGGTGGTGATGTGGCGCCACATCCTGCCCAACGCGATGGTCGCGACCCTGACCTTCCTGCCCTTCGTCCTGTCGGGCTCCGTCACCGTGCTGGCCAGCCTCGATTTCCTCGGCTTCGGGCTGCCGCCGGGCTCGGCCTCGCTCGGGGAACTCGTCAGCCAGGGGAAGAACAACATGCAGGCCCCCTGGCTCGGCATCACCGCCTTCTTCGTCCTTGGCGGCGTGCTGACGCTGCTGATCTTCGTGGGGGAGGCGGTGCGCGACGCCTTCGACCCGAGGAAGTTGCCCGGAGGCGGGCGATGAGCCCGCCGACCCCTGACGAAGGCGCGCGGCGGGCGATGGGCGCCCCGCTCCTCGCGGTCGAGAACCTCGCCGTCGCCTTCCGCGGCCGGCGCGTGGTGGAAGGCGTGTCCTTCGACCTGCACCGGGGGGAGACGCTGGCGCTGGTCGGTGAATCGGGGTCCGGCAAGTCCGTCACCGCGCTGTCCTGCCTGCGCCTGCTCTCGACCGGCGGCACCAACCCGGAAGGCCGCATCCTGCTGGACGGGACCGAGGTCCTGACCGCGCCGGAGGAGGCGCTGCGGCGGCTGCGCGGCGGCGTGGCCGGCATGGTCTTCCAGGAACCGATGACCAGCCTCAACCCCCTGCACAGCGTCGGCCGCCAGGTGAGCGAGGCGGTGACGCTGCACCGCCCGATCGCCGGGGAGGCGCTGCGCGCGCGCGTGGTGGAACTGCTGTCCCGCGCCGGCTTCCCGCAGGCCGAATCCCGGCTCGGCGCCTATCCGCACCAGCTCTCGGGCGGGCAGCGGCAGCGGGTGATGATCGCGGCGGCGCTGGCCAACGACCCCGCCCTGCTGATCGCCGACGAGCCGACCACCGCGCTCGACGTCACGATCCAGGCGCAGATCCTGGAACTGCTGGCCGACCTCAAGCGCCGGCTCGGCATGGCGATGCTGCTGATCACGCACGACCTGCAGATCGTCCGCCGCCACGCCGACCGCGTGGTGGTCATGCGCCACGGCCGCGCGGTGGAGGCCGGGCCGGTGGCGGAGGTCTTCGCCAACCCCCGCCACGACTACACGCGGATGCTGCTGGCGACCGAACCGCGCGGCCGCCCCGCCGCCGTCGCGCCCGCCGCGCCCGAGGTGCTGCAGGCCGAGGGGGTGAAGGTCCATTTCCCCGTCAAGGTCGGCCTGCTGCGCCGGACCGTGGCGCATGTGAAGGCGGTGGACGGCGTCAGCGTCGCCATCCGGGAAGGCGAGACGGTCGGGCTGGTGGGGGAGAGCGGCAGCGGCAAGACCACGCTCGGCCTCGCGCTGCTGCGGCTCGAGGCGAGCGAGGGGCCGATCCGCTTCGAGGGCCGGCAGATCGAGCGGCTGGACCGCGCCGAGCTCCGCCCGCTGCGGCGGCGGATGCAGATCGTCTTCCAGGACCCCTATGGCAGCCTGTCGCCGCGCATGACGGTGGGCGAGATCGTGGGCGAGGGCCTGGCGGTGCATGAACGCCTGTCGGCGGCCGGGACGGCGTCCCGCGTCGCGGAGGCGCTGGCGGAGGTCGGGCTCGACGCCTCGATGACCGAACGCTACCCGCATGAGTTCAGCGGCGGGCAGCGGCAGCGCATCGCCATCGCCCGGGCGCTCGTGCTGAAGCCGCGCCTGGTGGTGCTGGACGAGCCGACCAGCGCGCTCGACGTCAGCGTGCAGGCGCAGGTGGTGGAACTGCTGCGGGACCTGCAGGCGCGGCACCGGCTGGCCTACCTGTTCATCTCGCACGACCTGCGGGTGGTGCGCGCCGTGGCGCACCGGATCGTCGTGCTGAAGGACGGGCGGGTGGTGGAGGAGGGGGAGGCGGAAGCGGTTGTCGCCGCCCCGCAACAGCCCTACACGCGGGCCCTGATGGCGGCGGCCTTCGACCTGGCCGCCGATCCCGCAGGACATGTCCGGACGTGAACGACGACGACCCCGAGCCGACGCCGCCGCTCGAGCTGATGAAGCGCCTGCTCGACTCGCAGCGCCTGAAGCTCGGCGTCCATATCCGCAAGATGAACTCGCCGGGCAGCCCGGTGTACCGCTATGGCGAGAATGTCTGGCCGGTGGCGGTGATCCTCACCTCCTCCTTCGCGGCGACGGTGCTGACGCACTACTATGTGGGCGGCGTGATCCTGGCGATCGGCTGCTGGTGGTGGCTGGCCAGGGTGCAGCCGAAGGTGAAGGACGGCGTCTTCGACCGCAGCTGCGCCTGGGCGCTGCAATCCGACACGCATTTCGACGCGCTCTGGGCCAAGGGCCTGCTGACGCTGTTCGCCGAACTGCCGGACGGGCGCAAATTCGCCGCCACGCGGCGCGACGACTGGCGCAGCTTCGTGCGCATGGTGACGGCCGAAGCGGGCTCCGCGCCGGCCCCGACGAAGGAAGCCGCCTGATGGCCGTGCTGCTCTCGACCAAGGCGCAGGCGATGAAAGCCTGGCGCGACGCGCTGCTCGCGGTCGATCCCACGCTCGACATCCGCATGTTCCCCGATGCCGGCGACCCCGCGGGGATCGAGGCGGCGGTGGTCTGGACCGCGCATGACATGGCGGAGCTGCGGCGCTACCCGAAGCTGAAGCTCATCGTCTCCATGGGGGCGGGGGTCGATCACCTGCTGCGCCCGCCGGGACCGCCGCCCGGCATCCCGGTTGCGCGGCTGGTGGACCGGATGCTGACGACGCAGATGGGCGAATGGGTGCTGCTGAACGTGCTGCGCTTCCACCGGCAGGACCCCGACTATCGCGCGCAGCAGCGCGACCGCGTCTGGCGGGAGCTCCCGGCGCCGGTCACGGCGGAACGGCGCATCGGCATCCTCGGGCTCGGGGAACTCGGCACCCATGCGGCGGGGCTGCTGCGGGGCATCGGCTTCCCGGTGATGGGCTGGACGCGCCGGCCGAAGGCGGTGGAGGGGGTGGAGAACCTGCACGGCCCGGACGGGCTCCGCGCCATGGCGGCGCGCAGCGACATCCTGGTCTGCCTCCTGCCGCTGACGCCGGAGACGCGCGGCATCGTGGATGCGTCGCTGCTCGGCCTCATGCCGCGCGGCGGCTTCGTCATCAACGGGGCGCGCGGGGGGCATGTGGTGGATGCGGACCTGCTGGCCGCGCTGGATGGCGGGCATCTGGCCGGCGCCGCGCTCGACGTCTTCCAGCCGGAACCGCTGCCGGCGGACCACCCGTACTGGTCGCATCCGAAGGTGGTGATGACGCCGCATGCGGCCAGCATCACCATCCCCGCCAGCGCCGCGCCGCAGGTGGTGGACAACCTCCGCCGCGCGCGGGAAGGGCGGCCGCTGGTGAACCTCGTGGATTTCTCGGCAGGATACTAGCGCCGCGACCCGCGGAGGCGGGATCGCCGGAGCGGTGGATCAGGCGATGGAGGAATGGACGAAAGCGTGACCTGCGCTTGCATCGGCGCGGATCACGCCTTGGGCGGCGCCGGGCGGGTGAAGCGCCCCGTCCCTCCCCTGAATTTGGAAGGACGGGACGGCTCCCCGGCCGTCAGCCCACCTTGCGCGGCGCGTTCGCCTCGACCGCCACGTCGGTCACGGGCGGCGCCTCGCGCGCGGTCTGCTCGGCCTGGGCCATGATGCTGCGCATGTCGCGCAGGAAGGCCGCGCCCTTCAGCGTGCGCTGGACCAGCACGCTGCGGCGGTCCATCGGGTCCACCTTGCGCCGCGCCAGGTCCAGTTCGCCCAGCCGGTCAAGCGCGCGGGTTATGGCGGGCTTGGAGACGTTCAGCTCCGCCGCCAGGCCGCGCACGGTGTGCGGCCCGTCCGTCAGGTAGACGGTGAGGAAGACGCCGAGCTGGCGCGCCGACAGGTCGGGACCGTCGCGACGGACCAATGCGACGACGGTGTCCCTCAGAATGCCGACCAGCGTATCCGGATTGGTTTGCGTGGCCATGTCCTTAAATCCTTCCTGGGCGCGCTTCCGGCCGGTGGCGGTAGCCTTTGCCTTGGATCCGGCCCGTGCGCGGGCGCGCTCCTCCGATGTGCTGCTGCGTGAAAGGTGCTCTCGCGATGCACTCTTCTGAGTGCGGCTTGACCCAGAAAGTTCCCGTTTCATCTTGGCTTTGTTACCGTCTCAAGTTGTCATCCAACCGGATGGATGCGTGAGGACGGCCCGCGCGACGGCGCGTGCAGCCTGAACCTCGCCCCCTTCCGGCCGCCCAGGGCGGGAACCATCGTTCCAGGCATACAGGTCGATATGCGCCCAGCGCAGCCCGTCCGGCACGAAATGGCGCAGGAAGAGTGCGGCCGTGATCGCGCCCGCCATGGGTTTCGTGGAGACGTTGTTGAGGTCCGCCACGGAACTGTCCAGCCAGGAAACATAATTTTTCTGTAACGGCATCCGCCACAACTCGTCACGATGCAGGAGACCGGAAGACAAGATCCGTTCCGAAACCTGGTCATCGTCGCAAAACAACGCAGGAAGATCGGGGCCGAGCGCGACGCGCGCCGCGCCCGTCAGCGTCGCGAAGTCCACCACCAGCGACGGCTGCGATTCCGCCGCGAAGCACAGCAGGTCCGCCAGCACCAGCCGCCCCTCGGCGTCGGTGTTGCCGATCTCCACCGTCAGCCCCTTGCGGGTGCGGATGACGTCGAGCGGCCGGAAGGCCTCGCCCGAGACCGCGTTCTCCACCGCCCCCACCAGCAGCAGCAGGCGCACCGGCGCACGGGCCGCCATCAGCATCTCCGCGGTCGCCATCGCCGCCGCGGCGCCGCCCATGTCCTTCTTCATGCGCAGCATGGCGCCGGCCGGCTTGATGTCGAGCCCGCCGGTGTCGAAGCACACGCCCTTGCCGCAGAGCGCGACGAGCGGGCCGTCCGCCCGCCCTTCCCAGCGCAGCACCGCCACGCGCGGCGCGCGCGGGCTGCCGCCGCCCACCGCCTGCACGGCGGGGAAGCCCTCGGCCAGCGCCGCGCCCTCGATCACCTCGAAGCCCGCGCCATGCGCGGCCGCGAGCCGCCCGACCGCGGCGGCGAGTTCGGCCGGACCCAGGTGGTTGGCGGGCAGGTTCACCAGGTCCCGGCCGCGGCAGATGGCGGCGGCCTCGGCCTGCGCGGCCTCGGTGCCGGCAGGGGCGGCCAGCAGCGCGGGCCCGCGCGCCGCGGCGGTCCTGAACTGCCGGAACCGGTAGGCGCCGAGGCACCAGCCGAGCGTCGCGGCTGCCGCGTCCGGCGCGCCCTCGATCCTCCAGGCCGTGCCCTCCGGCAGGGCGAAGGGCGCGCCGCCAAAGGCCCAGGGGGAGGCCGCTTCCGACGGGTCGGCGCCGAGGCCGAGCACCGCCCCGCCGATCCCCTCCGCCGTCGGCAGCAGGCGCAGGTCCTGCGCCTTGGCGGCGAAGCCCGCGGCGCGCAGGAAGGCCGCCTGTGGCGCCGGCAGCGCGGCGAGCAGCGCGGGAAGCCCCGCGGGGGTGACCGCATGCAGGGGCAGCGCGCCCGCATCCGTCCCGGTCAGACCGTCCAGCATGAATCCTCCTGAAGGCGGGCCCCGCGCCCGGCGATCGCCATGGCCAACGACGCTAGCATGCGACCGATTCCGCAACCAATACGTGCAGCCGCCCCCCGCTGAAGGCCGCCGCCTTCCGGCCGGGCGGGCCCGCTGCTAGGCTGTCTCGACCCGTGCCGTGCATGGGCGCAGCCGCGCCGGACCCTGCCGCATCCCCGGCGCCGGGGCGGGTGCATGTCGGCTGGGACTGCGCTGGGGGCAGCGGCATGCGGATCCTGCTGTGGTACTGGGGCCGCCGCGGCGGCGGGGCGCAATTCGCCCTCGGCCTCGCGCGCGGCCTGGCCGGCCGCGGCGATGTCTCCCTGGAACTGTCGCTCTCGGCGCAGGGCGAGCTGCTGCCCGCCTTCCGCGCCATCGGGGTGCCGGTCCACATCGTGCGGACGTATCGCGACCGGCTTGGATTCGTCACCTCGCTCCCGCGCATGCCGGCCGTGTCGCGGGCGTTGGTGGACAGCGCCCGCGGGGCGGAGGTCGTGGTCTCCGCGATGACGCATCTCTGGACGCCCTGGGCGGCGCCGCGCCTGGCGCGCGCCGGCATTCCCTATGTCCCGGTGGTGCACGACGCGGCGCCGCATCCGGGCGACCCGGCCTTCGCCTGGGACTGGCGGCTGGGGCGGGAACTGGCGGCGGCGCGCGCCGCCGTCGCGCTGTCGGGCGCGGTGGCGGCGGAGCTTGCGCGGCGCGCGCCCGGCCTGCCGGTCATCCGCATGCCGCTGCCCGCCCTGCTCGCCGCCGCACCCGCCCCGGCCCGGCCCGGCGCCACGCCGGGCGAGGTCCGCTTCCTCTTCTTCGGCCGGCTGCGGGCCTACAAGGGGCTCGACCTGCTGCGCGACGCCTTCGCGCTGCTGCATGCCCGCCACCCCGGGGCGCGGCTGCGGGTGGTGGGGGAGGGCGATGCGGAAGCCTGCGCGCCCGGCCTCGCCGCCCTGCCCGGCGTGACGGTCGAGCCGCGCTGGGTGGCCGAGGCCGAGATCCCCGCCCTGCTGGCCGAGGCCGATGCCGTGGTCCTTCCCTATCGCGAGGCGAGCCAGTCCGGCGTGGCGCCGCAGGCGCTGGCGATGGGCGTGCCGGTGGTGGCGACCCCGGTCGGCGGTCTGTCGGAACAGGTGCGGGAGGGGGCGGGCGGCGTGCTCGCCGCCGCCGTCACGGCTGAGTCGCTGGCCGAGGCGATGGCGCGGCTCTGCGCGCCGGATGCGCTGGCGCCGCTGCGCGCCGAGGCCGCGCGCGCCGGCCGGGACGCGGCCGACTGGGGCGCAGCGTCCGAGGCGCTGGTCGCCGGCCTGCGGCGGGTGCTGCGATGAGCGCGCTGCACCGGCTGTGGCAGGCGCTGCCGCGCGGTCCGCGGCGCCGGCTGCTGTTCGGGTGGAAGGCGCTGGTCGCGCCCCGCCCGGCGGCGGTGCCGGATGCCGGCGGGCCGGTGACCGTGGCGGGCTTCCTCTCGGCGCCGACCGGGCTCGGCGAGGGCGCGCGGCGCATGCTGGCCGCGATGCGCGACCAGGGCCTCGGCCCGGGGGAGGCGGACCTCACCGCCGCGCTGCGGCAGGGCGCGCAGCCCGAACCCCTGCATCCCCCCGCGCCGGGGCCGGGCAGCATCGTGGTGCATGTGAACGGCTTCATGCAGCCCTGGGCGATGGCCGCGCTCGGCCGGGGGGCGGTCGGGCCGAAGCGGGTGATCGGCTACTGGGCCTGGGAACTGCCCCGGCTGCCGCCGGACTGGCGGCCGGGGTTCCGCTTCGCGCACGAGATCTGGGTGCCGAGCCGCTTCGTGGCGGACGCGGTACGCGCCGCCGGCCCCCTGCCGGTGCGCGTGGTGCCCCACCCGATGCCGGCGCCGCGCCCCGCGCCGCTCGGCCGCGACGCCTTCGGCCTGCCGGCGGGGGCCTTCGTCGCGCTGGCGATGTTCGATGCCGGCTCCTCCCTCGCGCGGAAGAACCCGATGGCGGCGATCCGCGCCCATCGCGCCGCCTTCGGCGACCGGGCGGACCGCATCCTGCTGCTGAAGACCCATGGCGCCGGCCGCGCCGGCCCCGCCTGGGCCGAGATCGCGGCGGCCGCCGCCGCGGCGCCCAACATCCGCATCCTTGATGCCGTGCTGCCGCCGGAGGATCTCTGGGCGCTGATGGCGGCGGCCGATGTGGTGGTCTCCCCCCACCGGGCCGAGGGCTACGGCCTGGCGATCGCGGAGGCGATGGCGCTCGGCCGCGCCGTCATCGCCACCGGCTGGTCGGGCAACATGGATTTCATGGGGGGGCCGGGCTGCATCGCCCTGCCCTATGCCCTGGTCCCCGCCGAGGACCCGCAGGCCACCTACCACCATCCCGGCCTGCGCTGGGCGGAACCGGACGAGGCCGCGCTGGTCGCGGCGCTGCGCCGCCTGGCCGACGCGCCGCTGCGCCCGCCGCCGGTGGCCTTCCCCGCGCCCGACTACGCGGCCCTGCTCAGCGCCCCAGCCGCCGCGCCAGCCGCCGCAGCGGCGCGGTGACCCGCCAGGAGGTCGAGGCCCGCAGCGCGGCAAGCTCGGCCCGCGCCGCGTCGCGCTCGGCCCGCGCCGCGTCGCGCTCCGCCACGGCCGCGGCCTGCGCGGCGCGCGCCGCCTCCGCCTCCCGCAGCGCGACGCCGAGTTCGGTGAGGCGGTCGCCGAGCCGCTCGCGCAGCGCCCGCGCCTCCGCCTCGGCGCCGTCGCGCTCCAGGCGGAGCAGCGCCGCCTCGGCTTCGGGGATGGGTTGTGTCTCGTCGGGGCGCATGGTCATCATGCTTAGCGTGGAACAACCTGCAATTGCAGCCCCGACGGGCGCCGGACCGCGTCCGGCCACGCCGCGCCCGCAGCCAAGGCACCGATGACCGCCACCGATCCGGCAATCACCACGATCGTCGCCACCCATGCCCGCCACGACCTGCTGGAGGCCGCGCTGGCCAGCCTGGCGGCGCAGAGCCTCGGCCCCGGCCGCTACGAGGTGGTGGTCGTCGACAACTCGCCGGACCAGGCGGGGGCCGCCGCGGTGGCGGCGCGCCATGCCGGCCGGCCCTGGCTGCGCTACCTGCTGGAACCGCGGCCCGGCCTGTCCAATGCCCGCAACATCGGCGCCGCGGCGGCGCGGGCGCCGCTGCTGCACTACATGGACGACGATGCGGAAGCCGGGCCGGACCTGCTGGAGCGGCTGGTCGAGGCCTTCGACCGGCTGGGCGCCGATGCGGTGGGCGGCCGGGTGGAGCCGGTCTTCCCCGGGCCGCGGCCGCCCTGGCTGGACGACGCGCTGCTCGGCCTGCTGACGGTGGTGGACTGGGGGGGCGAGTTGCGGCTCTGCGCCGAGGGCGAATGGCTGGCCGGCGCCAACATCGCCTTCCGCCGGACCGCGCTGGACGCCGCGGGCGGCTTCTCCACCGCGCTCGGCCGTATCGGCGGCGGCGGGACGCTGCTGTCCAACGAGGAGACGGACCTGCTGGCGCGCATCGCCGCGGCGGGCGGGCGCATCGGCTATGCCCCCGCCGCCTCGGTCCGGCACCATATCGACCCCGGCCGGCTGACGCCCGGCTGGTTCCGCCGCCGCATCGCCTGGCAGGCGGTGTCGGAATTCCTCCAGGACCCCGGCCGCGCCACGGCCGCGGGGCCGGAAGCCTGGCGCGGGCTGACCTGGATCCTGTCGCAGCTGCCGGCCGACCAGCGCAACCTGCACGGGCTGGCGCAGCCCACCGAGGACCCGGCGCGGTTCGCCCAGCAGGTCTACGGCATCCACAAGCTGACCACGGCGCTGCTCGGCGGCCTGCGCGACGCCGATGGCTGACGCCGGCTGGCGCGGCCGCCGGGTCTGGCTCGCCCCCGCGCCCGCGGGTTTCGCGGCGGACCGGCGCGCGGCGCTCCTCACGCGGCTGGCCGCGCTCGGCGCGGAGCCGGTCGGGGATGCCGCGGCGGCCGAGGTCGCGGTCGCGCCCGATGCCGCGGCGCTGGCCGCCGCGCCGGAGGGCGCGCTGCGCATCCTCGATGCCGGCGCGGAGCTGCCCGCGGCGACCGGCACGGCCGGCCTGGTCTGGACACTGCGCGACGAGGAGGAATGGGCCTTCCGCCTCCGCAGCGCGCTGCCCGCCGTCGCGGTGCCGCACGCCGCCCCCTCCGCGCCGCGCCAGCCTGCCCCGCCGGACCCCGCGCTCGGCCTGCGGCTGTGGGTCGCGGGGGACGCGGCGGCGCGGGCCCGGATGATCGAGGCCGGGCGGGAGGTCTGGCGCCGGACGCTCGCGCCCCTCACCGTCCTGCTGCCGGGGGGCGAGGCGGCCGGGCCCTTCGCCGCGGCGGGCGATGCCGCGCAGGCCGATGCCGTGCTGCTGCCGGCCGGCGCCCGCGTGCCCGACCAGGCGGCGGCGCTGGCCAGCGGCCTGCCGGTCCTGGCCGAGGCGGCGGGCTTCGCCGGGCTGCGCCCGCACCACCCGCTGCACGCCCTGCCGGATGCGGCCGCGCTGGCGCGGGCGGCGACGGCGGCGGCCTACGACCCCGCCGCGCTCCGCGCGCTGGACCTGCCGCTTGCCGCGACGCGCCGGGCGCTCGACCTCGGCGCCGATCTCGGCCTGGCGCGGAGCGCCGCCCACCTGCCGCCCGCGCTTCCGGGGCCGGGGCGGCTGGGCTAGAAGCTGCCACCCCACGCTGCACCGGAGCACGACGCTGGACCGCGCCCGCCTGCCCGCCTCGCCCGACGATGCGGAACTCGACGCCATCATGGCCCGCATCCGCGCCGAGCTCGCGGCGCGGCGCCAGGCCCTGGCGGCCGGCGCGCTCGCCATGGACGCGCTGCCCGCGACCTGCGCCGAGTTCGAGCAGCTGCCGGAGGACGCCTTCATCGAGGCCGCCTTCCGCGTCGCCCTCGGCCGGTCCCCGGATGCGCGGGAGCTGGAGCGCGCCAACTGGGACATGCGGCGGCGGATGACGCGCGCCGTCTTCCTCGACCGCCTGCTGCGCGAGCCGGAGGCGAAGGCGCGGGGCGCGACCATCCCCGGCGTCGCCCTGCAGGCCTTCAGCGACCGCGTGCGGCGGCGGCTGCGCGAATCGCCGCTCGGTGCCGCGCTGCGCCCGGCCACCCGCACCGCGCGCGGGCTGAAGCGCCTGGCCAATGCCGCCCCGCGCCTCGCCCGGTTCGAGGAGGCACTGGCGGCGACGCGCCAGGCGGCGGTGTCGGAACAGACGCAGCGCTTCACCTCCTTCGCGCTGCAACAGGCCGAGACGCTGCGCGCGCTGGAGGCGCGGATCGACGCCCTCGACGGCGGCGCGCCGAGCGCGACGCTGGCCCGCGCGCTGGCCGAGACCGCGGCCGAGACCGCCCTGCCCCCGCCCGAGGCGCTGGCCCTGCTGCGCGGCGCGCCGGGGCCGCTGGCGGCGCCCGGCGCGTCGGAGGAACAGCAGACCGCGCTGGCCGCCGCCGGGCTGACCCTGGCGGAAGGTCAGGCCGAGGCGGGGGCGATGCTGGTGCCGGCCGAGGCCAGCCTTGCCTTGCTCGACATGC